>NZ_JOGV01000022.1:0-95647 GCF_000721365.1 Streptomyces sp. NRRL F-5650
CCCCTCCGCCCCCTGGACCCCCGGCCTATGCCCACCCACCACCCGACTCGGTCGGCCAGGAAGCCACCCCCGAAGACCGGCCCGGACGCCCGAGAAGGCACCCCGAACCGACTCGGGCGGCCAAGCCCCGTCCCGGCTCGGGCGTCCGAATGACGCCCCCAGCCCCGGGCCCCGTCAGCCCTGCGGTGCGCCTGTTCCCGGCTCGGGCGATCGAGCGGCAGCGCCGTCGCGGGTCGGGGGGTCGAGTGGCGTGGCCGGTTTTGGTGGGGGGAAGGGGGGAGGGGCTTGCGGAGCTGGTGCCGGGAGCCGGGAGGGCTAGCTCTGCGGCAGGTGTCTCCTTGCGAAGTCCAGTTCCAGGGACACCTGCTTGATGCGTTCGTCGACGACCAGGGAACCGTGGCCCGCGTCGTAGCGGTAGACCTCGTGGACGGCGCCCCTGGCCTTGAGGCGGTCCACGTAGTTCTCCACCTGGCGGATCGGGCAGCGGGGGTCGTTGACGCCGGCGGAGATGTACACCGGGGCCTTGACGTCGTCGACGTAGGTCAGCGGGGAGGACGCCTCGAAACGCTCGGGGACCTCCTCGGGGGTGCCGCCCAGCAGGGTGCGGTCGAGGGCCTTGAGGCCCTCCATCTCGTCGTGGTACGCCGTGACGTAGTCCGCGACCGGCACGGCCGCGATCCCCAGCGTCCACGCCTCGGGCTGGGTGCCGATGCCGAGCAGCGTGAGGTAGCCGCCCCAGGAGCCGCCGGTGAGGATCAGTCGCTCGGGGTCCGCGAGGCCCGAGGTCACCGCCCACTCGCGCACCGCCGCGATGTCCTCCAGCTCGATGAGGCCCACCCGGTGCTTGAGGGCGTCGGTCCAGGCGCGGCCGTACCCGGTGGAGCCCCGGTAGTTGACGCGGACCACCGCGTACCCGTGGTCCACCCAGGCAGCCGGGCCCGCGGCGAAGGCGTCGCTGTCGTGCCAGGTCGGGCCCCCGTGGATGTCGAAGACCGTCGGGAGCGGACCAGCCGCCCCCGCCGGCTTCTGGACCAGGGCGTGGATGCGGCCTCCGGGCCCCTCCACCCACACGTCCTCCACCGGGACCGAGCCGGGCGACTTCAGGCCGGGCGGGTCCAGGACGACGTGGCCGGTGGTGGAGCGGACCGCCGACGGCTCGGCGGCCGAGGACCACAGGTACTCCACCGTCCCGTCGGGGCGGGCCGTGGCCCCGGAGACGGTGCCCGCGGGGGTGTCGATCTGCGTCAGTCCGCGCTCGGCGAAGTCGTAGCGGAACAGCTCGCTGCGGGCCTCGAAGCCGTGCACGATCAGCAGGGCGGAGCCGTCCGGGTACCACTCGGCGCTGACGTCGCCGGGCAGTTCCAGGGCGAGGTCGGTCTGCTCGCCCGTCGCCACGTCCCACACCAGGGGCTCCCAGCGGCCCCGGCGCTGGTGGCCGATGAGCAGGCGGGTGTCGCCGTCGACCGGCGCGAAGCCCAGGACCTCAAGGCCCAGCTCCTTGCTGCCGCCCTCGGTGTCGTCCAGCTCGGCGACCTTGCTCCCGTCGGGACGCAGGACGCGCAGCGCCGAGTGCATCGCGTCGCCGTGCTCGGTGTGCTCGATCGCGATCAGGGAGCCGTCGTGGGAGAGGTCGCCGACGCCCGCCGACTCGCGGTGCCGGTAGATCTCCGCCGGAGGGCCGCCCGCGTACGCGAGGTGGATCGTCGTACCGTCCTCGTCCGTCGAGCGGCCGATCACCGCGGTGCGCCCGTCCCGGCCGAGGGCGAGGCCCGCCGGGTAGGAGGGGGCCAGGCCGGGCACGGCCGGCTCGTCCGCGCCGCCCGCGAAGGGCTGGCGCCGCCAGACGCCGAACTCGTCGCCGTCCTTGTCGTCGAACCACCAGATCCATTCGCCGTCGGGCGCGAGCACCCCGTCCGTCGTGCCGTTGGGCCGGTCCGTGACCTGGCGCTGCTCGCCGCTCGCCCGGTCCCAGGCGTACAGCTCGTACGTCCCCGTCGCGTTCGACACGAACAGGGAGCGGTCCGGGGCGTCCTCGGCCCAGTCGGGCAGCGACACCCTCGGCGCCCGGAACCGCTTCTCCCAGTCGGGCATCGGCCCGTCGTCCCGCGTGCGCCGCCCGTCCGCGCCCCGCTCGTCCCCGTTCCCGTCCACGTCCATGTCCACGGCCGCGTCCACGTCCGGCGGCACGGGCCCGTTGCTCTCAGTCATGGCCCCATACTGCCCCGACCGGGCGACATCGCGCTGAAGAGATCCCCAGCCTGTGGACAACCCCCTCCGCCCGCCCCTCCTCCCCCCACGTTTTCCACAGCCCCGCTGCGGGGCCACGCGGCGCGCACCGTACCGTGGTAGGCGTGTACCGGTTTCTGCTGACGCCCCGATGGTGGGGGATCAACGTCTTCGTCGTCCTGGCCATCCCCTTCTGCATCTTCATGGGTTCCTGGCAGCTCGGCCGGTTCGAGGACCGGGTGCAGGACCACGAGACCGCCACCACCCAGCAGGAGTCCGGCCGCCGGGAGGCGGCGCGCCCGCTGGCCGAGATGCTGCCCGTGGACAAGGCGACGGTCGGCAGGCAGACCACGGTCACCGGCCGGTACGACGATCAGTTCCTGGTCCCCGAGCGGAAGCTGGACGACCGCACGGGCTTCTACGTCCTCACCCTCCTGCGCACCGACGGCGGCGAGGCGCTGCCCGTCGTGCGCGGCTGGCTGCCCGGCGAGCCCGACCCGGCCAGGGCCCCCGCCCCGCCCGCCGGCGAGGTCACCGTCACCGGATCGCTCCAGGCCGCCGAGTCACCCGGCAGCAACGGCGTCAGCGGACGCTCGGGCTGGCCCGACGGGCAGACCGGCTCGATCAGCGCGGCGACCCTGCTGAACCTGGTGTCCTACGACGTCTACGACGCGTGGGTCACGCTGAACGAGGGCGACTCCGGGATGCGGGCCGTGCCGGTGAGCGCGCCGCAGAACACGGGCCTCGACCTGAAGGCGTTCCAGAACCTGGGCTACACCGCCGAGTGGTTCGCCTTCGTCGGCTTCGTGATCTTCATGTGGTTCCGGCTGCTGCGCCGGGAGCTCGAACTCGCCCGCGACGCGGAGCTGGGCCTGGCCCCCGAGGACGAGCAGCCGGACGGACAGGGCGATCAGCCGGACGGTCGGGACGAGGAGAGCGGGGACAAGGCCGGCGGGGACAAGGCGGGACTGGTCTCCTGACCGGCCCTCGGAGTCACGCCCCCCAGTCCGTCTCCTGACCGGCCCCCGGCCCCCGGCGTCACGCGCCCGAGTCCGCCAGCAGTCCCGTCCAGTACACCGTCCCGGTGCACGCGTTGGGCACCGTGGCCGTCGCGGAACCGGAGCCGCCCTCGGGGGTGTACGTCACCGACACGCTTCCCTCGGCAGGGCCGTCCGCGGTGAGCAACTGGGGCGCGGGCGCCGCCTCGCCGCCGCCCCCCGCGGCGCCGCCGCCCGAGGCGGCCGTGTCGTCGCTGGGCGAGGGGTCGGGCGAGGGTCCGCCGGTGCCGCCGCCCGTGGGACCGCCGGTGGTGGGGCAGGTCTCGGACGGCACCCACGCGAACCGCACCTCGTACGCGGCGCCCGCGGCCAGCGTCAGCGAGGGCGCCTCCAGTGAGGGGTCGGGCAGCCCGGCCGCGGCGTCCCCGGCGGCGTGCCGCGCGGTGCCGACCCGGGCGGCGTCCGCGGCGCCCAGCGTGGCGGTGACCACACTGCCGGGGCCGGTGACCGTACAGCCGCCCGGGGAGACGTTGGTGACCCGGAAGGAGCCGTAGACCACGCCCGTGGAGTCGGGGGCCGCGGTGCCGGCGACGGCCGGGGCGAGCGAGCCCGGCGCACAGACGGGCACGTCGGCGGGGCTGCTGGCGCTGGGGACGTCCGAGGGGGACGAGCCCGTCGCGGCGCCGCTCTTCTCGCCGCCCGGCGTCTCCTCGGGACCGGCCTTGTCCTTGCCCTCCGGGGCGTCCCCCGAACCGGCGACACCGCTCTGGCCGCCGGCCGGGTCCTTGCCCTGGGAGACGCCGCCCTGGGCCTGTGAGGCGTTGCCTGCGACGGACGGGTCGGCTCCCGCGCCGGTGGAGTTGGAGACGTGCACGAGGGCCGGGACCGCCGTGCCGAGGAAGAGGACGGCGGCGGCCGCGCCGACGGCGGCCTGGCGCTTGCGGGCCCGCCGGGCGGGCACGGCCCGCCGCAGGTGCTCCAGGGTGCCCTCACTCGGCTCGATCTCGCCGACCGCCCGCCGCATCATCGCGCGCAGGACGGCCGCCTCGTCGGCGGCCGGTCCGTCGGGCCCCCCGACATCGGAACCGCGCTCGGCGGGCCCCCGGGCGTCGGAACCGCGCCCAGCAGGCCCCCCGACATCGGAACCACGCCCAACAGGCCCCCCAACGTCGGAACCACGCCCAGCGGGTCCCCCGGCGTCGGAGCCGTGCTCGGCAGGCCGCCCGGCGTCGGAGCCGTGCTCGGCGGGGCCCCGGGCGTCGGGGCCGTGCTCGGCGGGGCCGTGGTTCACAGTTCCGTTCCCAGCGTGCGTCTGCTCGTGCTGCTCCCGCCCTCCCGGACCGGCGGGCGCATCGTGCTCCCCGGGGGCGTCGTGTCCCCGGTCGGCGCCGTGTCCCCCGTGGCCGTCCGGGCGCGCGTCGTTGCCGTCGCTCATGCCGGTGCCTCCATGGCCACCCTGAGCGCCGCGATCCCGCGCGAGCCGTACGCCTTGACCGAGCCCAGGGATATGCCGAGCGTCTCGGCGACCTGGGCCTCCGTCATGTCGGCGAAGTAGCGCAGGACCAGCACCTCGCGCTGGCGGCGCTGCAGTCCCTTCATCGCCTTGATCAGGGAGTCCCGCTCCAACTGGTCGTAGGCGCCCTCCTCCGCGCTCGCCATGTCCGGCATCGGCTTGGACAGGAGCTTGAGGCCGAGGATGCGGCGGCGCAGCGCCGAGCGGGAGAGGTTGACCACCGTCTGACGCAGGTACGCCAGGGTCTTCTCCGGGTCCCGGACGCGTTTGCGCGCCGAGTGGACGCGGATGAAGGCCTCCTGGACCACGTCCTCGCAGGAGGCGGTGTCGTCGAGGAGGAGGGCGGCGAGGCCGAGCAGCGAGCGGTAGTGCGCCCGGTAGGTCTCGGTGAGGTGGTCGACGGTGGTGCCCGCCGCCACCTCCTCGGCGCCGTCGCGCTCGTTCGTCATGCGGGCCGGCCGCGCTGCGGGCATGGGCGCGATCACCGGCATGCCACCGGCCGGCCCGGCCACACGGGGACGGACGGACCGGGCGGGCGGGACGGGCGGACGCAGTGCCGCTCCCCGTACCCCTGCGGTGAATTCGAGAACCTCTGCCACGCCAGTTGGACTCGTCCGCCCCCGTGAGGGTTGTACGTGCCGGACGTCACGTTCCCGCGTCCGCCGGTCCGCCGCCCGGACGGTCTCCCGGGCAGCCACCCGCCTGACGGTGCGTCATAGGCCCTCATCGTCCGCTCTTCCCCTATGTCCCGTGTGAACGGGCGTCCCCACGCCCGTCTCCGGCGTCCCCACGCCGGACCACGCGCCCCCGCGCCCCCGAAGGGGTGCCCGCAAAGACGCTCCCCGCCGCTCGCGCGGTTGCGGAGGGCGGGGAGCAAATCCTCTGACGGCACGGGTGCCGGGTACAAGTAGTCCGGACCAACTTCCGGATCACATCCCGTCCGGGAATCCTACAAACGAAACCCACAACGGCCAGGGCTTTCGCCCCGACGATCCATAGTTGACCGGGAGTCAGGAGAACTCGGCCGCCACCAGTTCCGCGATCTGCGCCGTGTTCAGCGCGGCGCCCTTGCGCAGGTTGTCCCCGCAGACGAAGAGTTCGAGCGCGGTCGGGTCGTCCAGGGCCCGGCGCACCCGGCCCACCCAGGTGGGGTCGGTGCCGACCACGTCGGCGGGCGTGGGGAACTCCCCCGCGGCCGGGTCGTCGAAGAGTACGACGCCGGGCGCGGTGGCCAGGATCTCCCGGGCGCCCTCGACGCTGACGTCGCCCTCGAAGCGGGCGTGCACGGTCAGGGAGTGCGTGGTCACGACCGGAACCCGTACGCAGGTCACGGCGACCGGCAGGTTCGGCAGCCCGAGGATCTTGCGGGACTCGTCCCGCACCTTCATCTCCTCCGAGGACCAGCCGTCCTCCCGCAGCGACCCGGCCCACGGTACGACGTTCAGCGCGACCGGCTCCGGGAACGGCCCGGTGTCGTCGCCGACGGCCCGCCGCAGGTCGCCGGGGTGGGTCCCCAACTCGGTCCCGGCCACCAGCGACAACTGCCGGCGCAGCGTCTCCACGCCGTCCCGCCCGGCCCCGCTGACCGCCTGGTACGAGGAGACGACCAGCTCGCGCAGACCGAACTCGGCGTGCAGCGCGCCCAGCGCCACGATCATGGACAGCGTCGTGCAGTTCGGGTTGGCGACGATCCCGCGCGGCCGCATCCGCACCGCGTGCGGATTGACCTCGGGCACGACGAGCGGCACGTCCGGGTCCATCCGGAACGCGCCCGAGTTGTCGACCACCACCGCGCCCTTGGCGGCGGCGAGGGGCGCCCACTGGGCGGCGACCTCGTCGGGCACGTCGAACATGGCGACGTCGACCCCGTCGAAGGCCTCCTCGGACAGTGCGACGACCTCGACCTCCTCCCCGCGCACGGCCAGCTTGCGGCCGGCCGAGCGCGGGGAGGCGATCAGGCGGATGTCGCCCCAGACGTCCGCGTGCTGGGACAGGATCTGGAGCATGACCGAGCCGACGGCACCGGTGGCGCCCACGACGGCGAGCGCGGGCCTGCCGGTGCGGCCGTCCCGGCCACGGTCCTGCGTACCGGACATCAGCGTCCGGTGCCTCCGTAGACGACGGCCTCGTCACGGTCGGAATCGAGCCCGAAGGCGGTGTGCACGGCGCGCACGGCCTCGTTCACGTCGTCCTTGCGGGTGACGACCGAGATGCGGATCTCGGAGGTCGAGATCAGCTCGATGTTCACCCCGGCGTCGGAGAGCGCGGTGAAGAAGTCGGCGGTGACACCGGGGTTGCTCTTCATGCCCGCGCCGACCAGCGAGATCTTGCCGATCTGGTCGTCGTAGCGCAGCGAGTCGAAGCCGATGCCCGGGCGGTTCTTCTCCAGCGCGTCGATGGCCTTGCGGCCCTCGCTCTTGGGCAGCGTGAACGAGATGTCCGTCAGGCCCGTGGAGGCGGCGGACACGTTCTGCACGACCATGTCGATGTTGACCTGGGCGTCGGCGATGGCGCGGAAGATCGCGGCGGCCTCGCCCGGCTTGTCGGGCACCCCGACAACCGTGACCTTGGCCTCGGAGGTGTCGTGCGCGACTCCGGAGATGAGGGCCTGCTCCACGTGCTTTTCCCCTTGCTTGATCGGCTCGCTGCTGACCCACGTGCCCTGCAGTCCGCTGAAGCTGGACCGCACGTGGATCGGGATGTTGTACCGGCGGGCGTACTCCACGCAACGGTGGAGCAGCACCTTGGAGCCGGAGGCAGCGAGCTCCAGCATGTCCTCGAAGGAGATCCAGTCGATCTTCTTCGCCTTCGGCACCACGCGCGGGTCGGCGGTGAACACGCCGTCGACGTCGGTGTAGATCTCGCAGACGTCCGCGTCGAGCGCGGCGGCGAGGGCGACGGCCGTGGTGTCGGAGCCGCCGCGGCCCAGCGTGGTGATGTCCTTGCTGTCCTGGCTGACGCCCTGGAAGCCGGCGACGATGGCGACGTTGCCCTCGTCCACCGAGGTGCGGATGCGCCCCGGCGTGACGTCGATGATCCGGGCCTTGTTGTGGACCGAGTCGGTGATGACTCCGGCCTGGCTGCCGGTGAACGACTGGGCCTCGTGACCCAGGTTTTTGATCGCCATGGCCAGCAGCGCCATGGAGATGCGCTCTCCGGCGGTCAGCAGCATGTCGAGTTCACGTCCGGCAGGGATGGGGGAAACCTGCTCGGCGAGATCGATCAGCTCGTCCGTCGTGTCGCCCATCGCGGAAACGACGGCGACCACCTGGTTGCCGTTCTTCTTCGCTTCCACGATCCGCTTGGCGACGCGCTTGATGCCTTCGGCATCGGCTACGGAGGAGCCTCCGTACTTCTGCACGACAAGGCCCACGTGCGCTCCTCGCTCAATCCGTCTCTTTCCGCACGTACGTATATGTACTGCGGTCGGCTCATTTTACCGAGCGTCCGGATTTCCCCCCTGCGGTATCGCATGGTGAGACCCGGGTACTCGCTCAGGCTGGCTCATGCCCAGGGGGAGGCGGGTCACTCGGGAAAGTGCGGTGTGTCACACGTTCACAAGTGCCTTCCCGCCACGGGGAAAGGCGACTTGGTTGAACGTGCAACCCTTGGGCCCGGTGGTGAGTCTGAGGGCTGTGGCGCGCGGTGCGCCACGTCCGAGGAGGATCACCGCCTTGTCTCACGCACGCCCGTGGCGCGGACGGCTCGCCGTCGCCGCTTCCGTCGTTCTCGCCACCGCCGTCGGCGCCGGGCTTCCGGCCCTTCCGGCCGCGGCGGCTCCGCCGGCCCAGCAGACGGTCACGGCCGCCACGGCCACGTTCCCGGTCCACCACAAGATCGTGGCCGTCACCGCATCGGGGTACCTGACCTGGGACGACACCAGGAACGACCGGGCCTGGGTGCGGGCCTCGGACGGCGCCGTGACCGATCTGGCCGACAGCCTGCCCATGCAGGCCACCGGGTACGGCGACCTCGTGGCCGTACAGCCGCGCCGCGACACCGCGGAACTGCTGGACGTGGCCACCGGCCACAAGGTCTTCGACATCTTCGTCCAGCCGGCCGCCGGTCTCGGCTACGCGGGCGCCGCGGGCCAGGCACTCTTCAGCACGGACAGCAGCGCGCCCGCGGGCGCCGACCTGTTGATGCACACCAAGGACGCCGGCCCGACCCCCGTGACCGGCCTCCCGGCCGACGCCACCGACCGCCGGGTCAGGCCCGGAACGTCCGCGCACGCACTGGTCACCTACACGAGCGGCGGGAAGAAGTACTGGGGACTGCTCGACCTCGCGACCGGCGCCGTGACGGAGACCGGCCTGCGCGACGAACCGTCCGGCGACGGCGACATCGCCGTCTCCGAGGACTACGTCGCCTGGGTGGAGTACGGCGCGGAGCGGACCAGCATCGTGGTCCGCACGCGTGCCACGGGCGGGACCCAGCGGGTCAGGATGCCTGCCTGGACGCCCCGTGGCCTCCGGATCGGCCTCCAGGGCGACCACGTGGTGCACGGCGACCCGGGCGGCCTGACCGACGCCGACGAGAGCGTCCTGCACGACCTGACCGCCCGCGACCTGAGGACCGGTGTCGCCACCAAGCTGCTGGACCACCTCACCTCCGCCGCCGTCTCCCCCGACGGCGTCCTCTACGTGCGCGGCGGCACCGTCGCCCAGGGCGAGGGCGTCTACCGCATCGGCTCCGACGCCGACGGCACCCCGGTCGCGGCCATGGTCGCGAGCACCGGCGAACCGACCAGGCTCACGCTCGTCGGCCAGAACGTCCCCCCGGTGGTCGACCTCGACCGCGACGGCGGCCGGGTCAAGCTGCGCTGGACGCTGTCGCGGGACAACGCGGAGCTGTGGGTGACGCTGCGTCACAGGAACTCCGGGAAGACCGCGCAGGCTGTGTTCTACGGGCCCGAGCCGACGGACTTCACCTTCGACTGGCGGGGCGACGTCGAGCACATGTCGGCCGACGCGCCCAACGGCGACTACACGTGGGAGATTTCGGCCCGCCCGCGCAACGGCATCGGCCCGACCCTGACCGCCTCCGGCTCCTTCGAGGTCGTGCGGGCGGCCGCGCCGCACGACTACACGGACAACGGCAGCCCCGACCTCCTGACCCGCGACGCGTCCGGCCGCCTGTGGCGCACCGACTCCTACTTCCGCCCGCTGGACGGGCAACTGTCCCGCGCCTCGGAGCAGAAGCTCGTCGGCGGCGGCTGGAGCACCTACGACCGCATCGAGGCGGCCGGCAACCTCGGCGGCGCCGCCCACGGGGACCTGGTCGCCCGCGACAAGGCCGGCGTCCTCTGGCTCTACCTGAGCAAGGGCGACGGCACCTTCGCGCCCCGCACGCGGATCGGCGGCGGCTGGAACACCTACGACAAGATCACCGCGGGCAGCGACCTCACCAACGACGGGCGGGCCGACCTCCTGGCCACCGACAAGAGCGGTGTCCTGTGGCTCTACAAGGGCACCGGCGACTGGCGGGCCCCCTTCGCCGCCCGCACCCGGGTCGGCGGGGGCTGGGGCGTCTACAACGACCTGACGGCCACGGGCGACCTCGGCGGCGCCGCGACCGGCGATCTCGTCGCCCGCGACAAGGCCGGCGTCCTCTGGCTCTACCTCGGCAAGGGTGACGGCACCTTCGCGCCCCCCACGCGGATCGGCGGCGGCTGGAACACCTACCGGCATCTCGTCGGCATCGGTGACGCCAACCACGACGGACGCCCCGACCTGTACGCCTACGGCCCCGAGTCCACGCGCTACTACCCCGGCACCGGCGACTGGCACGCCCCCTTCGGCAGCGGGCAGCCCGACACCGTCCTCGACACGTACCCGGACCACACGGCCGTTTCCTGACCTCGGGGAAGCCCGGGGTGTACTCCTGGCGGCGCCCGGGCAGGTGGCGGCGCGGGAGTGGCCGCCGGGCGGGCAGCGGCTCGGGGGGCCGGCGGGGGACGCCGACCGTCAGCCACGTCGGCGTCCGGCGCTGGAGGGAAACACGCGGCCGCTGCGCTGGTACAGCGTGCCGACGGTCACCGCGCCGTACGTGTGCCCCGTGCGGCTGCGGGCCGCGCCGGCATGACGCGAGGGCGGAGAGGCCGTACGGGCGGAGCGGCGTGAGTCCGCCGGGCGGACCGCGTCACGTGACCGGGCGCAGCCCCAGCGGGCCCGCGATCTCCCGCACCATGACGTGGCCGGCCTCCGTCTCCAGGGCGTCGTCACCGAGGTCCTGGTCGGTGTCGAGGCCGTCCAGCTCCTCCAGGGGCTGGTTCAGGCGGACGTGGGCGACGACCGACTGGAGGGCGCGCAGGGTCGCGGAGGCGGTGGAGCCCCAGTTGGAGAAGTAGGAGAACTGCCACCACCACAGCGCCTCCGTGGTGCGGCCGGCCTTGTAGTGGACCATCCCGTGGCGCAGGTCGGTGATGACGTCGGTGAGGTCGTCGGAGATGCGGGCCGGGACCGGGGCCCGGCGCGGCTCGTAGGGGTCGAAGACCTCGGAGTAGACGTCGATCGGTTCGAGGATGCGGGCCAGGTTCTCGCGGAGCTGGTCCACGTCCTGCTCCGGTCCGGGGTCGGGCTCGTAGCGCTCGTCGGGGACGATGTCCTCGTGGGCGCCCAGGCGGCCCCCGGCCAGCATGAGCTGGGAGACCTCCAGGAGGAGGAAGGGGACGGCCGAGTCGGGCTCGTCGCCCTTCGCCACCTCGGTGACGGCGACCAGGAAACTCTCGATCTGGTCGGCGATCTGGACCGCGAAGTCGTCCGGGTTCTGGTCGGTCGCGTGCAGCGTGGCGTCAGACATCTAGGAGTCGTCTCCCCTCGAAGGCACGGCCGAGGGTCACCTCGTCCGCGTACTCCAGGTCGCCGCCCACCGGGAGGCCGCTGGCCAGGCGGGTGACCTTGAGGCCCATGGGCTTGATCATGCGGGCGAGGTACGTGGCCGTGGCCTCGCCCTCCAGATTCGGGTCCGTGGCCAGGATCAGCTCCGTGACGGTGCCGTCCGCCAGGCGGGCCAGCAGCTCACGGATGCGGAGGTCGTCGGGGCCGACCCCGTCGATCGGGCTGATCGCGCCACCGAGCACGTGGTAGCGCCCGCGGAACTCGCGGGTGCGTTCGATGGCGACGACGTCCTTCGGCTCCTCCACCACGCAGATGACGGAAGGGTCGCGCCGGGTGTCGCGGCAGATGTTGCACTGCTCCTCCTGCGCGACGTTCCCGCAGGTCGCGCAGAAGCGGACCTTGGCCTTCACTTCCATGAGGGCCTGGGCGAGCCGCCGTACGTCGGTCGGCTCGGCCTGCAGGACGTGGAAGGCGATCCGCTGCGCGCTCTTGGGACCGACGCCGGGCAGCCGCCCGAGTTCGTCGATGAGGTCCTGGACCACGCCTTCGTACAACGGACTGCCGTCCTTCCTGAGGTTCGTGCACTACGTACGGTAGATGGATCCGGGCGGTCTGAGGAAGGCGAACCGGGAAAGGGCCGGTTCCGCCCGGCTCAGAACGGCAGGCCGGGGATGCCGCTGCCGCCGCCCAGGCCCTGGGCGAGCGGGCCGAGCTTCTGCTGCTGGAGGTTCTGCGCGTTCTCGTTGGCCGCCTGGACGGCGGCGACGACCAGGTCGGCGAGGGTCTCGGTGTCCTCGGGGTCCACCGCCTTCGGGTCGATCACGAGGCCGCGCAGCTCGCCGGAGCCGGTGACCGTGGCCTTCACCAGGCCGCCGCCCGCCTGGCCGTCGACCTCGGTCCGGGCCAGTTCCTCCTGGGCCTTCGCCAGGTCCTGCTGCATCTTCTGGGCCTGCTGCAGCAACTGCTGCATGTTGGGCTGGCCACCACCGGGGATCACGTTCAGCTCCCATCACGTCCGGTCACGACGGTTTTGCCGTTCGGCACGAGCCTACGTGGTCCGGGCGGCCCTCGCCCCAGCACTCTTTCGAGTGACGCTGTCGAAGCCCTATACCTGATCAACGCCCTCTTCCGGGCGGAAAAGCGGCGGAACCCGGCTCTTCGCCACCCATTGGGCGGTAGGAAGGGTTCCGGCGCGAGGTTCCGGCGCAGGGTTCCGGCGCGGGGTTCGGCGTACGAGTCCTCGCGGACGGCGGGCGGTACGGCGAGCAGTGGCGAGCAGTAGGGAGTGCCGGGTGGGTCAGCCGGAGATGCAGCCCGAGGGGCCGCCGCAGCACGGGCGGAACGGCGAGGGGGCGGCCGGGACGCGGCCGGGCGACCTGACCGGGCGGGCGTTTCCCCTCGGGGACTGGACACTGCCCGCCGAGCGGCTGGACGAGCTGTACCGGTGGGTGGAGCGGGGCGCGCTGGACACGGCGGCCTGGTATCTCGCGGACCGGGTGTGGAAGCGGCGCGGTGCCGTGCTGCTGCGGGGCGGGGCCGCGGTGGGAGCCGTCGCCGGGGCGGCGCTGCCGCTGCTGGACCTGTCCGGGGCGCTGGGCGGGGTCGCGCGCTGGGGGTATCTGGCGCTGCTGTGGGCGGTGGCGTGCGTGGCCGGTGACCGGTACTTCGGGGTCACGTCCGGCTGGATGCGGGACGTGGCCACGGCGCAGGCGGTGCAGCGCCGGCTCCAGGCGCTCCAGTTCGACTGGGCGTCGGAGAGTGTGCGGGAGGTGCTGGGTCCGGCCGAGGGCACGGCGAGCGAGGCCGCGGAGCGGTGCCTGCTGGTACTGCGGCGGTTCTCCGAGGACCTGACGGAGCTGGTGCGGGCGGAGACGGCCGACTGGATGGCGGGCTTCCGGACGGGACCGGCGCCCCTGGGCCCGCACGGCGCGGCGGCCGACGGTCACCGCGCGGAGGGCGGGGGCCCGGGCACCGGGCGGTTCACCGTCCCGCCGCAGAACGGCACCCGCCCGAACATGCCCCGCCAGCGCCCGCCGGAGCCCCGGTGACCCCCGGCGGGATCGCGCCCCCCGCACGGGCGGACGCTCAGCGACGGGTGTAGACGAGGGACTCGCCGGTGTCGTCGTTGGTGCGCTGGAGGCTGCCGTCCGGCAGCAGGGTGACCGTGGAGGACCCGCCCGGGGCACAGCTCGCGGGCGGGCCCGTCCTGACCTCGGACGGACCGAGCCGCAGCGGGCCGTCGGTGCCCGGCTCGGCGGCGAGGGAGGCGTCGAAGACGCAGTGATAGGTGCCGGTGTCCGTCGGGCCGTCCGCCACGAGGGTCATCACCGTGTCGCCGACCTCGCCCTGCGCGATGGTCAGGCTCCGGGGGTGGGAGCCGGAGGCGTTGTCGATGGCGGTCGCCCACTCGCCCACGTAGGCGGCCGGGACCGTGCCCTCGTCGGCCGCCGGAGCGGTCGAACCGGCCGAGGGTCCGGACGGGCCGGGGTCCTGGGGTGCGCCGGTGGTCCGTCCCGGAGTGGGGTCGCCACCCGCGCGGTGGTCGCCGTCGCCGCGCATCAGGGCGTAGACGGCACCGCCCGCGCCCAGCGCGACCACCAGGGCGACGACGATCAGCAGCGCGGTGGTACGGGCGCTGCGCGGCGGCTCGTACGGGCCGTACGGCTGCGGCGGCCCCTGGGGCGGGGTCGCACCGACGCCCCCGCCGTACGGGTGCTGGTACCCGGGGTGCGGGGAGCCGGGGTACGCCGCGTCGGGCCCCGGGACGGACGCGTGGGCGTGGGCGGCCGACGGGGACGCCGGCGGGCTCTGGCCCGCGACGAGGGTGGGGCGGTGGTCCAGCGGGGCACCACCGCTCCCCGGCTCCCGCGGCGGAGGCGGACTCCCCGGCACCGCACCGGCCCCGGGAACGGCACCCACGCCCCCGGCGCCCGCGTCTCCAGTGCCCGCCTCCCCGCTGCCCGCCTCCCCGGTGCCCGCGGCACGGGGGTCCACGCCATGGGCCACCCCACCGTCGATCCGGGCACCGCCGACCTGCACACCGCGGGTCCCGGCACCACCGGGCACCGCCCCGCCGGGCACACCCGCACCCGGCACCGCACCACCGGACACACCCGCGCCACCCGGCCCTCCACCACCAAACCCCGCACCACCAGCCCCAGCAACACCAGCCCCCGCACCGCCAGCACCCACCCCACCGGACACACCAGCACCCGGCACCGCCCCGCCGGGCACACCCGCACCCGGCACCGCACCACCGGACACACCCGCGCCATCCGGCCCCCCGCCACCAGGCCCCGCACCACCCGGCACCCCGCCGCCACCCGGCACCGCACCCCCCGCACCAGCGGCCGCCGAGACCGCAGCGGCCCCTGGCGTCCCCGTGGCCCCCGGTGCCCCGGGGGTGTCGTCGGGTCCCGGGGCTTCGGGGTTCTCCGTGTCGAGGAGGCGGACCGCGTGGCGGCCGAGTTGGGCCACCAGGGCGCTGGGCAGCCACGGGTCGCGGGAGCGGCCGTGGGTGACCGTGTCCTGCGCGCCCGTGCGCTCCAGGAGTTCGGCGAGACCCGGCCGCGCGGCGGGGTCCTTCCGCAGGCAGTCCCGGACCAGGTCGGCGATGCCCTCGGGCACACCCTCCAGGTCGGGCTCCTCCTGCGCTATGCGGAACATCAGCGCGTGCACGCCGCTGGTCGCCGTGCCGAAGGGCAGCTTGCCCGTGGCGGCGTAGGTGAGGACGGAGCCGAGGCAGAAGACGTCGCACGCGGGCGTGACACGGTCGCCCTGCACCTGTTCGGGCGCCATGAAGCCCGGCGAGCCCACGAGCGCGCCGGTGCGCGTGACACCGCCGTCGGTCACCGTCTCCAGGGCGCGCGCGATGCCGAAGTCGATGACGCGGGGGCCGTCGATGGTGACCAGGACGTTGGACGGCTTGAGGTCCCGGTGGACGATCCCGGCGGCGTGGATGTCCTGGAGGGCGTGGGCGAGACCGGCCGCCAGCGTGCGCACCGACCGCTCCGGCAGCGCGCCGTGGTCGTGCCCGACGACCTGCTGGAGGCTCGGCCCCGCGACGTACCCCGTCGCGACCCACGGCACCGCGGCCTCGGTGTCCGCGTCCAGTACGGGCGCCGTCCAGTACCCGCCGACCCGCCGCGCGGACTCGACCTCCTGCCGGAAGCGCTCCCGGAACTCCTCCACCGCGGCCAGTTCCTCGCGCACCAGCTTCACGGCGACGGTGCGCCCGCGGTCCGAACGGGCCAGGTAGACGTGGCCCATGCCGCCCGCCCCCAGCCGCCCCAGCAGCCGGTAGGCCCCGATGTGCTGTGGGTCCCCGCCCCCGAGCTTCCGCATGCGGCGCCGCCTTCCCCCCGATCGTGAGCAACAGGGCGAGGATAGTGCGGGGCCGGCCGCCGGCAGCGCGGGCTTCCTCCACGGTTCCGTAACGGAGCGCCCGCGTGCGTCGACAACCTGTCGTGGAAAGCTCCCGACCGCAGACAGGACGCCGATTCCGTTTCCGCATCGCGGACATCTACCCTCGGCCGCATGACCCCTCAGCCCTCCCCCCAGACCGGCGCCGCCGTGAAGGCCGCGGACCGCGCGCACGTCTTCCACTCCTGGTCAGCGCAAGAGCTGATCGACCCGCTCGCCGTCGCCGGCGCCGAGGGGTCGTACTTCTGGGACTACGACGGCAAGCGCTACCTCGACTTCTCCAGCGGGCTCGTCTACACGAACATCGGCTACCAGCACCCCAAGGTCGTCGCCGCGATCCAGGAGCAGGCGGCGAGGATGACGACCTTCGCCCCCGCGTTCGCCGTCGAGGCGCGCTCGGAGGCGGCCCGGCTGATCGCCGAGCGGACCCCCGGCGACCTGGACAAGATCTTCTTCACCAACGCCGGCGCCGACGCCGTCGAGCACGCCCTGCGCATGGCGCGGCTGCACACCGGACGCCCCAAGGTGCTCTCCGCGTACCGCTCGTACCACGGCGGCACCCAGCAGGCGGTCAACGTCACCGGTGACCCGCGCCGCTGGGCCTCCGACAGCGGCACGGCCGGGGTCGTGCACTTCTGGGCGCCGTTCCTGTACCGCTCGCGCTTCTACGCCGAGACGGAGGAGCAGGAGTGCGCCCGGGCACTGGAGCACCTGGAGACGACGATCGCCTTCGAGGGCCCGGGGACGATCGCCGCGGTCGTCCTGGAGACGATCCCGGGCACGGCGGGGATCATGACGCCGCCCGCCGGATATCTCGCCGGGGTGCGCGAGATCTGCGACAAGTACGGCATCGTCTTCGTGCTCGACGAGGTCATGGCCGGTTTCGGGCGGACGGGCACGTGGTTCGCGGCCGACCTGTACGACGTCGTGCCGGACCTGATGACCTTCGCCAAGGGCGTGAACTCGGGCTACGTGCCCCTCGGCGGCGTCGCGATCTCCGGCGAGATCGCCGCGACCTTCGCCGAGCGGCCCTACCCCGGCGGACTGACCTACTCCGGGCACCCGCTGGCCTGCGCCGCCGCCGTCGCCACGATCAACGTCATGGCGGAGGAGGGCGTCGTCGAACACGCGGCGCGGCTCGGTGCCGAGGTCGTAGCACCGGCGCTGCGGGAGCTGGCCGAGCGCCACCCGAGCGTGGGCGAGGTGCGCGGCACCGGCATGTTCTGGGCGCTGGAGCTGGTGAAGGACCGGGAGACCCGCGAACCGCTGGTGCCGTACAACGCGACCGGGCAGGCGGCCACGCCGATGTCCGCGTTCGCCGCCTCCGCCAAGGCCCACGGGCTGTGGCCGTTCGTGAACATGAACCGCACCCACGTGGTCCCGCCGTGCAACATCACCGAGGCGGAGCTGAAGGAGGGCCTCGCCGCCCTGGACACGGCACTGTCCGTGGCGGACGAGTACACACAGTAGGCGGAAGGGGCCGAGGGGTCCGAGCGCGTAGGGTTGCGTGCTCGTACACGGTAGACATGTGTACGAGCACGCCCCCGGACGACGCCTTGCGCGACGCCCCGCACGCGACGAGGAGACGCCCGCCCATGCCCGGCCCCCGCGGTACCGGTGCCGTCACGCGCAGCACCCTGCGGCAGCAGATCGCCGACGCGCTCCGCGACGAGGTGCTGGCGGGGAGGCTCCAGCCGGGGCAGGAGTTCACGGTCAAGGAGATCGCCGAGCAGTACGGGGTGTCGGCGACGCCCGTGCGCGAGGCCCTGGTCGACCTGTCCGCGCAGGGGCTCCTCGACGCCGACCACCACCGCGGCTTCCGCGTCCACGAGTACTCGGTCGACGACTTCCGCGGCATGATCGAGGCCCGCAGCCTGGTGACCGACGGGATGTTCCTCGCCCTCGCCGCGGACCTGCCGGACCCGGGCGACCCGCGCGTCGCCCTCGCCCTCGCCGGGGTCCGGCGCCGCGGCGAGGAGGCCCAGCGCGCCGCCGCGGCCGGTGACCTGACCGTCCTGATCGGCTACGACCTGCGCTACTGGCGCGAGCTGGCCGCCCTGTTCGGCAACCCCTACCTCTCCGACTTCCTGCACCGGCTGCGCGTGCAGAGCTGGGTGTGCACGGTGCAGCACCTGCGCCGGCTCGGCGAACTGCGCGGCGCGCTGTGGTCCGGGCACACCGAACTGGTCGACGCCCTCGCCCACCGCGACGTCCCCGGCGCACGCGCGCTCGTCGACGCGTACAACGCCCACTCGCTCGGCCTCATCGAGGGGCTCACCGCCGGATGACCAAGGCCGGACGTGTCGTGGTCCGGCCCCAGATGGGTAAGGGACCTGCACGCAACGCGCCCCGGCGCACACCGACTACGCTGCCCTGACCACCGTGCTGTGTGAGGAGCCCTCTTTTGGCCTGTGACCTGTGGCTGGTACCGCTCGTCGACGTTTTGTGCCACACGCCGGACAACCCGTTCGCCGAGGAACTCGCGCAGTACGACAAGGTGCTGGCCGAGGCCGGGCTGCCGCCGGTGCCGGTGTACCAGTACATGCCGGGCCTGTCCGGCGAGGTCGCCCCGGTGGCCGGTTTCGACTACGACGCCCTGCACTTCCTGCGCCGGGCGCACCTCCTCCAGATGTGCGGCCTGCCGGTGACCCCGGTGGACGAACTCGGCGGTGACTACGAGCAGTTGCTGGAGATGTTCGAGTCGACGGCCCAGCAGTCCCACCTCGTGTGGCACTACGACCACGCGGGCGCCTACGTCCCGGTCGACTTCCCGCACCCGCTCGCCGACGACGAACTCCTCGCGGGCGGAGGCCCCCTGGGCTCCTCGCACCGCCTGCTGCGGGAACTGGAGGCCGTCGCCCCGGCCCTCGGCATCGACCCGGCCAATCCCCCGGCCGCGCCGCAGCCGCCGCTCGCCCCGACGGAGCTGGAGGAACCGGCCGTGCCCGGACCGTACGACTCCAGCCCGTTCGCCCGGGAGCGCCATGTGTGGCTCGGTCTGCACGCGGCGGCGACCCGGAGCCTGGCGCAGGGATCGATGATCGTCTTTAGCTGACGGGAACAGTCCGTTACGACCTCCACGACCGCGCTACGGCCTCCACGGCCTCCACGACCGTCATGGCCTCTACGACACCAGTGTGATGCCCGGCGGCCACAGCACCCCGGCGGCCAGCAGCAGCGCCGGTCCCAGGTGGACCGGGCACACCCGCAGCGGCGGCCGCAGGTGCCGGGCGACCTCGAAGCGGACCGGGTCGCCGCAGTCGTCGGGCCCGTTCTCGCCGCCGTACGGGCCCCGGCAGCGGGCGGTGCTGTAGCGGTCGGTCATGCACCAGATCCGACACCACCGGGCCCGCGGACGCCCGGTGGAGGGGGCCGAACGCAGGGCTACAGGACGGTGTCGGCGTCCTCCAGGCCGATGCACTTGCGCTCCTGCGGGAGCCACTTCACGGCGGGGTCCAGGGTGGCGAGGATGCCGCCCACCTCCTCGCGCGGGCCGGAGTAGGTGAACTCCACGGCCGGTGAGCGGCCGTAGGTGCGCAGGACGCTCACGCCGTCGCTCTTGAGCCGGTCCTCGTCCAGGACCCAGTCGACACCGTCCGCGGTGACGCAGAGGTTGACGTTCGGCTGCAGTTCCTCGGCGCCGCAGCGGAAGACGGCCTTCTGTCCGCCCCAGGACGCCACCGCGTTGCCGAGGGCCCAGTCGCGCGAGGCGCCGGGTATGTCGTCGGGGAGGCGGGAGACCACCTTGTCGCACTTGGGGTCGTCGGCGTGCGGGGCCGCGGAGACGCGGTGGCCGTCGACGTAGAAGGCACCGCCGGTCACGGCGACGGCGGCCACGGCCAGCCAGATCCACGTCCGGGTGGTGGGCTTCCGCATGTTCCGCTCGCTCCGTGCTGTACGTCCACTGAATGGCCCTGAGGCTGCGGCCAGCGTATCCGCCGTCCCGATGCCGACGGCCGGGGCCCCGTGCGGGGTCCCGGCCGTCGGTGTGCGTGCGCGGTGTGCGGTGCGCCGGCGGGTCCTACAGGAACGAGTTGATCTCGATCGTCTCGTCCCGGCCCGGGCCGACGCCGATCGCGGAGATCGGCGCGCCGGACATCTCCTCCAGCGCCCTGACGTACGCCTGGGCGTTCTTCGGCAGGTCGGAGAAGGACTTCGCCTTGGTGATGTCCTCGCTCCAGCCGGGCAGCGTCTCGTAGACCGGCTTCGCGTGGTGGAAGTCGGACTGCGAGTACGGCAGCTCCTCGACGCGCTTGCCGTCGATCTCGTAGGCCACGCAGACCGGGATCTGCTCCCAGCCGGTGAGGACGTCGAGCTTGGTGAGGAAGAAGTCGGTGAGGCCGTTGACGCGGGTGGCGTAGCGGGCGATCACCGCGTCGAACCAGCCGCAGCGCCGGTCGCGGCCGGTGGTGACGCCGCGCTCGCCGCCGATGCGGCGCAGGGCCTCGCCGTCCTCGTCGAACAGCTCGGTCGGGAAGGGACCGGCGCCGACGCGGGTCGTGTACGCCTTGAGGATGCCGATGACCCGGCTGATCTTCGTCGGGCCCACGCCGGCGCCGGTGCAGGCGCCGCCCGCGGTCGGGTTCGACGAGGTGACGAAGGGGTACGTGCCGTGGTCGATGTCGAGCAGCGTGCCCTGGCCGCCCTCGAAGAGGACCACCTTGTCGTCGTCGAGGGCCTGGTTGAGGACCAGGACGGTGTCGGCGACGTAGGGGGCGAGCTTGTCCGCGTAGCCCAGCAGCTCCTCGACGACCTGGCCGGTGGCGATGGCGCGGCGGTTGTAGAGCTTGGTGAGCATCTGGTTCTTGACGTCGAGCGCCGCCTCGACCTTCTGGGTGAGGATCGACTCGTCGTAGAGGTCCTGGACCCGGATGCCCACGCGGTTGATCTTGTCGGCGTACGTGGGGCCGATGCCGCGCCCGGTGGTGCCGATCTTGCGCTTGCCGAGGAAGCGTTCCGTCACCTTGTCGACGGTGACGTTGTACGGCGTGATGATGTGGGCGTTGCCGCTGATCAGGAGCTTGGACGTGTCGACGCCTCGCTCGTTCAGCCCGCTCAGCTCGGAGAACAGGACCGACGGGTCGACGACGACACCGTTGCCGATGACCGGCGTGCAGCCGGGGGAGAGGATCCCGGAAGGGAGCAGGTGGAGGGCGTACTTCTGGTCGCCCACGACTACCGTGTGGCCGGCGTTGTTGCCGCCCTGGTAGCGCACCACGTAGTCGACGGAACCACCGAGCAGGTCCGTCGCCTTTCCCTTGCCTTCGTCACCCCACTGAGCACCGAGCAGCACAAGTGCGGGCACGCGCGTACACCCCTTCCGGGCGGGGCATGTCCATGGTCGAGGGCGTATGCGACGGGTTTCCGCCACGTACACCGCGACCGTCGTTGGCCGCCAACCGTCGGACCGGGTGCCCCGGAATAGACGAAGCCCCTGGCGCAACAGCGCAAGGGGCTCTTGCACAAAGATGCTACCCGAGGAAGCGAGGCATGGCCGAGGTGGCGACTTCCGCGAGCTCTTCCGCGAACCCTTCCGCGAGGTCCGACCAGCTCCTGGTGGTCGTCGATCCGGCCGCCCGGCGGCTGGACGGGGAGTCCGTCCGGATCGCCAAGGACGTGCTCAGCGCGGGTGCGTCGCACACGAAGGTGTGTCTGCCGGACGGTCCGGAGGAGTTCGCGCGGGCGCTCGGGCGGCGCGGTTCGCGGCGTCCGGTGGTGGTCGGCGACGACGGTGCGCTGCTGCGGGCCGTGGCCCTGCTGCACCGGCAGCGGGAGCTGGCGGGCTGCGCGCTGTCGGTGGTGCCGGTCGGCCCCGCGCTCGGCCTCGCCCGGTCCCTGGGCCTGCCGACGGGGGCGGTGGCGGCGGCGCGGGCCGTCCTCGACGGCGCGGAACGGCGCCTGGACCTGCTCGTCGACGACAGCGACGGGGTGGTGCTGGGGGCTGTGGGGATTCCGCCGGTTCCGGTGCCGGTGCAGGAGGACGGGGGCCCCGGTCCGGGGGCGCTCCGCCCCTGGCTGCGGACCTGCCAGTCGCTCGTCCGGACGCTGGCGTCCTCGCGTCCGGCCCGCACGGCCGCGGCACCGGGCGCCGCCGGTCCGGTCCGGCTGCGGGTGGAGGTCGACGGGGTGACGCTGGTGGACCTCCACCAGCCGGTGGAGGCGCTGACGGTGATGCCGGGCGGCGGAGGGGTGGCCGTGGTGGAGGCGCGGCCGCTGTCGGTGGGCGCGCAGGCGGCGCCGCTGACGGCGAGCGGACGCACGGTGACCGTGTCGGGGGCGCACTTCCGGTACCGGGCCGACGCGGTGGTGTGCGGGCCGGTGGGGACACGGACGTGGGTGGCGCGGGAGGGGGCTTGGGGGCTGATGCTGCCGGCGGGGTAGGGCTGGTCAGGGGGCCGTGAAGCCGGCGGTGTCGAGCAGGCAGTCGAACGGGGCGGGGATCGGGAGCTTCTCGCCGAACGGCTTGGTGAAGCGGACCTCGTAGATCCCCTCGGGGGTGGGGGAGCCGTGGACGATGGCCTGCTCCTCCTGCATGTCGAGGACCAGGTAGACGGGAATGCCGGCCCTGGCATACACCCTGACCTTGTCGGTCAGGTCATTGGTTCGGGTGGCAGGGGAGGTCAGCTCGGCGACGAAGGACAGGGCCTCACCGTCCAGATGGCGGCTCTCGGTCTCGAAAGCCCGCTCGTGCGCCACGTGGATGTCCGGTCCGTAGGCGCACCCGTCTCCCGGGAAGACGTAGAGGAACGGCCCTCGTTCGATCACATGCGATTCGGGAAGGTGCGCCTCCAGTTGCTCGCACACCCGGCGCATGACCAGGAGGTGGTACCCCTTCGACCACGGCGACGCGACGATGCTCCCCCTCATGATCTCGGCCCGGTAGCCGTCGGGTACGACCAGTTCGTCGAGGGCCACCAGCAGTTCCTCGAAGCTCTGGTACTCAGTGCCGCTCATCGTCGGTCGCTCCGCCATGACAGTCATGATGCGCCCTCCCCTTGATGCGGACCCGCGACAACTCAGCGCAGTGGTCCGGCTACGCCGAAGTGACCCGCTTCTACGATCACCGCCACCCCCGCCCGAACCGCTCCTCCCGGTGCACCCGCCAGCGTTCCATCATCGCCGCGATCTCCCCGTCCACGAACTCGAAGAAGGCGAGCGTCTCGGCCATGCGCCGGCCCGCCGGGGTGTCGGCGCCGAGGCTGGCAACGCCCTCGCGCAGGGCGCTCTCCCAGCGCTTGAGCACGGCCTCGCGGTTGGTGAGCGCCTCGTACCACTGGTTGCTGTGCACCCGGTAACGCTCCCGGCGCGAACCCGGTTCACGTTCGCGCGCGACCATGTGCTGCTGGGAGAGGTAGCGCACGGCGCCGGAGACGGCGGCCGGGCTGACCCGCAGGCTCTCGCCGAGTTCCGCGGAGGTCAGGGAGCCCGAGTCGGAGGCCAGCAGGGCGGCGAAGACCCGGGCCGGCATGCGCTGCATCCCGGCCTCGACGAGCTGGGCCGCGAAGCCCTCCACGAACTTCGACACCGCCTCGGGGTCGCGCCCCGCCTCCGCTGGTTCCGTCGTCATCCGTCGATCATCCCTCACCCGGCGCGACCCCTCATCCTGACGGTTTCTTAACTTCACAAATTTCTGAAAGAAGCGTACGTTCCGAACCATGACGAAGGCAATCAGCGTCTCCGGTCTGCACAAGGCGTTCGGACGCACGCACGCGCTGGACGGTCTCGACCTGGAGGTCGTGGCCGGCGAGGTCCACGGGTTCCTCGGGCCCAACGGAGCCGGCAAGTCCACCACCATCCGGGTCCTGCTCGGCCTGCTGCGCGCCGACTCGGGCGCCGCCCGGGTGCTCGGCCGCGACCCGTGGGCGGACGCGGTCAGGGTGCACCGGCGGATCGCGTACGTCCCCGGCGACGTGACGCTGTGGCGCAACCTCTCCGGCGGCGAGGTCATCGACCTCTACGGCCGCCTGCGTGGCGGACTGGACACCCGGCGCCGCGCCGAGCTGGTCGAACGCTTCGAACTCGACCCGACCAAGAAGGGCCGCACCTACTCCAAGGGCAACCGCCAGAAGGTGGCCCTGGTGGCCGCCTTCGCCTCCGACGTCGACCTGCTGATCCTCGACGAACCCACCTCCGGACTCGACCCGCTGATGGAGGAGGTCTTCCAGCGCTGCGTGGCGGAGGAGCGCGAGCGCGGCCGGACGGTGCTGCTCTCCTCCCACATTCTCAGCGAGGTCGAGGAGCTGTGCGACCGGGTCAGCATCATCCGCAAGGGGCGGACCGTCGAGAGCGGATCGCTCGCCGACCTGCGCCACCTGACCCGGACCAGCGTCACCGCCGAACTCGCGGGCGCCCCGAACGGCCTCGCCCGCCTGCCCGGCGTCCACGACCTCGACGTCCGGGGACACCGCGTCCGGCTCCAGGTCGACACCGACAAGCTGGACGCCGTCCTGAGGTCGCTGAGCGAGACCGGCGTGCGCTCGCTGACGTCGACGCCGCCGACGCTGGAGGAGCTGTTCCTGCGGCACTACCAGGCCGAAGGCACGGAGTCCGGTGCGGAGGTGACGGCCCGATGACCGCCACCGCCGACGCCACCGCCCCGGCCTTCGCGGCCCGTTCCGGCGGCTCGCGCCAGCTCGCCGGCACCGGCACGCTGCTCCGCTTCGCCCTGCGCCGTGACCGTGTGCTGATCCCCGTCTGGGTCGGGGTGAACGCGCTCATGGTGCTGTCCATGCCGGGCACGATCAAGGGCCTGTACGGCACCGCCGCCGAACGCGCCGACCTGATGCGGCAGATGGAGACCAACTCCTCGCTGCGCGCACTGGTCGGCCCCGTCTTCGACGACGGTCTCGGCGCGCTCACCGCCTGGCGCGTCGGCCTGTACGCCGGTGCGCTCGCCGCCGTGATGAGCCTGCTGATCGTCGTACGGCACACCCGCGACGAGGAGGAGAGCGGACGGCAGGAGGTCGTCGCCTCCGGCATGGTCGGCCGACGGGCCCCGTTGACGGCGGCGCTGCTCACGGCGGCGGTCGCCAACGCCGCCCTGGCCCTGCTGGTCGCCGCCGGACTGGCCGGGCAGGGGGCGGCCGGCGCGCTCGCCCTCGGTCTCGGGGTCGCGGCCGTCGGCATGCTTTTCGCGACCACGGCGGCGATCGTCGCCCAGCTCACCGAGAGCGCACGGCTGGCCCGGGGGCTGACGGCGGCGGTACTGGGCGGCGCCTTCGTACTGCGGGCGGCGGGCGACTCGGCGACGGACGACGGCTCGTCGGTCCTGACCCGGGTGTCGCCGCTGGGCTGGCTGGAGAACGTGCGGGCCTTCGCGGACGAGCGGTGGTGGGTGCTGTTGCTGATCGCGGTCGCTGCCCTGGCGCAGGGGACGGTGGCCTACGCCCTGGCCGGGCGCCGGGACCTCGGGATGAGCTTTCTGCCGACCCGGCCGGGACCGGCCGCCGGGCGCCTGGGTTCGGCCGGCGCACTGGCCTGGCGCCTGCAGCGGGGCGGCGTCCTCGGCTGGAGCATCGGCTTCCTCCTCGCCGGTGTCGTCTACGGCGGGATGACGGAGGGGGCGGCGGATCTGGTCGGGGACAACGAGCAGGCCCGCGAAATCATCGAGCGGATGGGCGGGCAGGCCGGGCTCACCGACGCGTTCGTGTCGGCGATGGTCGGCATGCTCGGGCTGGTCGCCGCGCTGTACGTCGTGGCGTCGGTGCTGCGGCTCGGCGGCGAGGAGACCTCCGGGCGCGCGGAACCGGTGCTCGCGGGCGCGGTGGGCCGACTGCGGTGGGCCGCGGGACACCTGGTGATCGCCTTCGGCGGTGCGGCCCTCATCATGCTGCTCGCCGGGCTCGGTTTCGCCGCCGGGTACGGGCGGGACCTCGGGCCGATCCTGGGCGCGTGCCTGGTCCAGCTCCCCGCGGTGTGGGTGATCGGCGGTGCGGCGGTCCTGCTGCACGGGCTGCTGCCCCGGGCGGCGGTGGCCGCGTGGGCCGTCGCGGGCGCCGTACTGCTGCTGGGGTGGGTGGGACCGGCGCTGGACGTGCCGCAGACCGTACTGGACGTGTCGCCGTACGGGCACCTGCCGAAGCTGCCGGGCGGGGAGATGAGCTGGCCGCCGGTGCTGGTGCTGCTCCTGATCGCGGCGGCACTGGTGGCGGCGGGGCTCGCCGGGCTGCGGCGGCGGGACCTGACGTGACACCCCACGGGCCGGACCTACCCGCGAATTCCGGACAGATCCATCCGCCCTTCTTGCGCGGGGGCATCGCACCAGAAATAGTTTTAGTTGAACGATGAACTACAGAGCCGGTCGGTCGGTGTCACCCATGATCGGCCGGTCCTGCCATCGCCCGTGCGTGGAGAGAGGAAGTACCCACATGAGCATCGCGCTCGTGCGCAACCCCGGCGAAGGCACGAACTACCGCTACTACGACAGCGTTCAGGAACAGGTCGTGTCGAACGCCGAGACGGACGGAGTGGTCAGCGTCATACGGCTGTCCATGCGCCGGTCGGACGCTCCGCCGCTGCACGTCCACAGCCGCGAGGACGAGAGCTGGGTGGTGCTCTCGGGCCACGTCCGCTTCTGGGTGGGGTCGGCCTCGCTCGACGCGTGCGACGTCCACGACGCCGGGCCGGGCGCCTACGTCTTCGGCCCCCGCTCGGTCCCGCACACGTTCCAGCCGCTCACCCCGACGGCCGAGGTACTGGTCCTCAACAACCCGGGTGCCATCGAGGGCTACTTCCGCTCGGTCGGGCACGCCGACGCACGCCACGACACCGACCACGTGGACGGCCTCGCCGCATACGGGGTGGCCCTCCTGGGCGATCCGCCCCGCCCGTAGCGCGTGCCCCGCGCCTGCCGCTCCCCCGCCCTCCGTGCGCGGTGATCGGCCCCCGGCGAAACCGCTGCGGGGGGCACGGGCGTCCTGTGGGGCATGAGGCGGGACGCGATGACGTGTGGCGGGTGCCTGGTGAGCCTGGCGGGCGCCGTGGGCGCCGTATGGCTGTGGGGGGCCTCGGACCGCACGCAGCGGCATCTGGGCAACGAGTTCGAGAACAACGGACAGGACCTGGGCGCCGCCCTCACCGAGCTGCCGTTCGTCTTCCTCGCCGGAGCCCTCGTGCCCGCCGTGGTCTGGGGACTCGGCGCCTGGGTGCTGGGGCGGCGCCGGTCCTCGGAGCCGTCGGCGTCGCCCCGGTCCCCGGAGGTCTCGGAGTCCTCAGAGTTCCACGCGTAGCTCCGTCAGTCCGCGCATCACGAAGTTCGGCCTGCGTTCCGGTTCCGCCGCCAGGCGCAGCGTGGGGGCCCGCTCCAGCAGCGACGTCATGGATGCCGCCAGCTCGATGCGGGCCAGCGGGGCGCCGATGCAGTAGTGGATGCCGGCGCTGAAGGAGATGTGGGGGTTGTCCCGGCGGGTGAGGTCGAGGCGGTCCGGGTGGGTGAAGACCGCCGGGTCGTGGTTGGCGGAGCCGAACAGCATCGCCACCTCGGCACCGCGCGGGATCGTCGTCCCGTCGATCTCGATCTCGTCCAGGACCCAGCGTTCGAAGAGCTGGAGCGGGGTGTCGTAGCGCATCAGCTCCTCCACGGCCGACGGGACGAGGGAGTGGTCGGCGCGCAGGGCCGCCAGTTGGCCGGGGTTGCGGAAGAGGGCGAGCCAGCCGTTGGTGGTGGCGTTCACCGTGGCCTCGTGACCGGCGTTCAGGAGCAGGACGCAGGTCGAGATCATCTCCTGCTCGGTGAGGCGGTCGTCGTCCTCGTCGTGCGCCGCGATCAGGCCCGAGATCAGGTCGTCGCCGGGGGCCTTGCGACGGGCCGCGATGAGGGTGCGCAGGTAGTCCGAGAAGTCGAGGGACGCCCGGACCGCCTTCGCCGCCGTCTCCTCGGACGGGTTCAGCTCGTACATCCCGCAGATGTCCGCCGACCAGGGGCGCAGGGGCGCGCGGTCGGACTCCGGGATGCCCAGCATCTCGGCGATCACGGCGACCGGCAGCGGCTCGGCCACGTCCGTCAGCAGGTCGCCGCCGCCCGCCGCCACCAGCCGGGAGACCAGGTCGCCGGCCAGTGCGTGCACGTACGGCCGCAGGCGTTCCACCGTGCGCGGTGTGAACGCCTTCGACACCAGGCGCCGGATACGGGTGTGGTCCGGCGGCTCCAGGTCGAGCATGCCGTGGTCGTTCAGCGTGTGGAAGGGCTCGTGCTCCGGCCGGGGCGGGGTGCGCCCGAACTCCTCGTGCGTGAAACGGTGCTGGTAGGTCCGCCCGAGGCGGCGGTCGCGCAGCAGCGCCGAGACGTCCGCGTGGTGCGGGACCAGCCACTGGTCGCTCGGCTCGTAGTAGAGCACGCGTCCGCGTGCCCGCAGCTCGGCGAAGGCGGGGTACGGGTCGGCGACGAACGCCGGGTCCCACGGGTCGAACGCGGGGCCGGACTCGCGAGGGGCGTCGGATGCGGCAGCCGTCATGGACGGACGATAGATCCTGGACCGGGCCGGTGCCCAGAGCCGACCGGGGACCGGGACGGGAGGACCAGGGGCGCGGGACGACCAGGAGGGGGTGGGACGACCAGGGGGCGGCATCTGGTTATGCCGCCGTCCCTCGTTCTGCCCCTCGACCCTGCCCCTGCCCGCCGGGGAGGGGACAGTGACGGTGCGGCGGCGGTCAGCCCGGGGTCACCAGCCGCGCCTCGTAGGCGAAGACGGCCGCCTGGGTGCGGTCACGCAGGCCCAGCTTCACCAGGATGCGGCTGACGTGCGTCTTGATCGTCGACTCGGCGACCACCAGGCGTTCGGCGATCTCCGAGTTGGACAGGCCCTGCGCGATCAGGACCAGGACCTCCGTCTCGCGCTCGGTCAGGTCGCCGTACGCCGCCTGCGCCGAGGGCATCAGACGCGGGGTGTCGGACAGCCTGGAGAACTCGGTGATCAGACGCCGGGTGACCGACGGGGCGAGAAGGGCCTCGCCGGCCGCCACCACCCGGACGCCGTCCGCGAGCCGGCGGGCCGAGGCGTCCTTGAGGAGGAAGCCGGACGCGCCCGCGCGCAGCGCCTGGTACACGTACTCGTCGAGGTCGAAGGTGGTGAGGACCAGCACCTTCGACGTGCCGTCCGCCGCGACGATCTCCCGCGTCGCCTCGATGCCGTTCAACTCGGGCATGCGGATGTCCATCAGCACGACGTCCGGGGCCAGCTCGCGGACCTTGGCCACCGCCTCCCGGCCGTTGACCGCCTCGCCGACGACCTCGATGTCCGGCATCGCGTTCAGCAGGACCGAGAAGCCCTCGCGCACCATCATCTGGTCGTCGGCGATCAGCACGCGGATCGTGCGGTCGGTGCGGTCGGTCATGCCGCGTCCTCGCTCCGGTCGGCGGCGACCGGCAGGAACACCGCCACCTCGTACCCTCCGTCGTCGGTCGGGCCCGCCGTCATCTCTCCGTTCAGCATCGAGACGCGCTCGCGCATGCCGGTGATGCCGTGACCGGCGCCGGGCGACGGTTTGACCAGGGTGTTCCGCGGGACGGCGGTGTTGACCACGCGCAGGCCCAGGCCGCCCAGGACATAGGAGACCTCGACGCGGGCCGTCGCCCCGGGCGCGTGCCGCAGGCTGTTGCTGAGAGCCTCCTGCACGATCCGGTACGCCGACAGCTCCACGCCGGGCGGCAGCTCGCGCACCGCGCCGGTCACCGCCTTGTCGACCGTCAGACCGGCCTCGCGCACATTGGCGAGCAGGGCGTCCAGGTCGGCCAGCGTCGGCTGCGGGGCGTCCGGGGCCTCGTAGTCCTCGGCGCGGACGACGCCCAGGACCCGGCGCAGCTCGGTGAGGGCCGCCACCGCGTTCTCCCTGATGGTGGCGAAGGCACGCTCCAGCTCCTCCGGGGGATTCTCCACCCGGTAGGGCGCGGCCTCCGCCTGGATGGCGACCACCGACATGTGGTGGGCGACGACGTCGTGCAGCTCGCGGGCGATGGTGGTGCGCTCCTCGAGCAGGGTGCGGCGGGACCGCTCGTGCGCGGTCACCGTCCGCTGGGCGGTCACCTCCCGCCGGGCGTTCTGCCGTATGTGCCAGAGGCAGACGACGAGCAGGGCGAACGCGGACGTCACCAGCATCGGCCCGCCGTTCGTGTAGTAGTACGTCCCGCCGAAGAAGGCGTCCGCGAGGAAGGAGTACACCGCGGTCAGGACCCACATCCAGACGGCGGTGCGGGGCCGGGTGCGCAGTGCCACGACGACCAGCACCGTGAGGTGGCAGACGAACGCGCCCGGCATCCAGGGCCAGTCCCACCCGTCGCCGTTGACGAACGCGATCAGCGGGGTGGCGGCGAGGGACATCCAGAACGCGCCTACCGGCCGGACCAGGGTGGCGAGCACCGGGACGGCGCACAGGACGCCGGACAGCAGGGCCGGCAGGTCGCCGCCGGGCAGGCTGCCTCCCACCGAGCCGACGACCAGGGCGACGAACGCGAGCGCACCCACCACAGCGTGCGGGAGGTAGCGCGCGTCCGACCGCAGCCGGCCGGGCAGGCGGCGGACGAACGGTCCGTCGGTGTGCCGGGGCGGCAGGCGGCGGTAGGCGAAGGGGTCGTGGAACAGGTCCTGGTGCAGCCCCCGCAGGGAGGTCCGGGCCAGCCGGTACTCCTGGCTGCGGAACCCGCCCTCGTGCTGCTGGTGCGTCGTCTCGGTCACGCTCACACGGTAGGCCGACCGGGAGTGGCCGGTCGTCCCCGTGGAGAGGGGTTCTCCGGCGTCCCTCTCAAGTACTACGCGGGCCATGACGCGCGCCCAGCCCCTCAGTACCCGGAGGGGCGCACCAGCCCCGACTCGTACGCGAACACCGCCGCCTGGGTGCGGTCCCTGAGGCCCAGCTTCACCAGGATCCGGCCCACGTGGGTCTTCACCGTCTGCTCGGCCACCACCAGACGCTGGGCGATCTCCGCGTTCGACAGGCCCTGGGCGATGAGGGCCAGCACCTCCGTCTCCCGCTCGGTCAGCTCGCCGACGCGGGCCTTCAGCGGCGCGCGCGGGCGGTCGTCCAGCCGGGAGAACTCCGCGATGAGCCGCCGCGTGATCCCCGGGGCGAGCAGGGCGTCACCGGCGGCCACCACCCGGACCGCCTCGGCGAGCTGGTCGGCGGACGCGTCCTTCAGGAGGAAGCCGGAGGCCCCCGCCCGCAGCGCCTCGTACACGTACTCGTCGAGGTCGAAGGTGGTCAGCACCAGCACCCTGACCTCCGGGGTCGCCCCGGTGATGCGCCGGGTGGCCTCGATGCCGCCCAGCTCCGGCATCCGGATGTCCATCAGGACCACCTCGGGCGCCAGCTCGGCGACCTTGGCCACGGCGTCCAGGCCGTCCACGGCCTGCCCGATCACCTCGATGTCGGGCTGGGTGTTGAGCAGCACGGTGAAACCCTGCCGGACCATCTGCTGGTCGTCGGCGATCAGCACGCGGATCACACGGCCGTTGCCGCTGGTCGTCATGGGGAGTCGTCCTCGGTGGAAGGGGCGGTGGGAGAAGTGGTCACGGGGGCGGTGGGAGAGGCGGCGGCGGGGGCGGTGGGCGGCTCGGGGCCGTCGGACGGCAGGAACGCCGCCACCTGGTAGCCGCCGTCCGGCATCGGGTGGGCCGTCAGTGTGCCGTCGAGCATCGCCACCCGCTCCCGCATGCCGAGCAGCCCGTGCCCGGCCCCCTGCGAGGGCGCGGGCGCGCGCTTCGGCCGGGTGTTGGAGACCTCCACGCGCAGTCCGATCGGAAGGTGGGTGAGGTGGACCCGGGCGCTCGCGCCCGGCGCATGCCGCAGCACGTTGCTGAGCGCCTCCTGCACGATCCGGTAGGCCGACAGCTCCACGCCGGGCGGCAGGGGCCTGCGCGTCCCACTGCTGCCCGTGGTGACGGGCAGGCCGGCGGCCCGGATGTTGTCCACCAGCGCGTCGAGCCGGTCGAGGGTGGGCTGCGGGGCGTGCGGGGCGGCGGCACCCCCCTCGGGTGCGTCCGGCGCGGCCGGGTGCTCGGCGCGCAGCACGCCCAGCACCCGGCGCAGCTCGGTGAGTGCCTCCAGCGCGTTCTGCCGGATGCCGGCGAGGTTCTCCTTCAGCTCGTCCGGCGGGTTCTCGACGAGGAGGGGCGCGACCTGGGCCTGGATGGAGATCACCGACATGTGGTGCGCCACCACGTCGTGCAGCTCGCGCGCGATGCGGCCGCGCTCCTCCAGCAGGGTCCGCCGGGCCCGTTCCTCGGCGGTGAGCGAGGTCTGCTGGGCGAGTTGGGTGCGGGCCTCGCGACGGCCCCGCAGGGCGATGCCGAGGACGACGACGACCGTGAACAGGATGACGGCGAGCTGGCCCGTCGGCTGGTAGCTCACCGCGCCCACCACACCCTGCACCAGGTAGGTGGTGAGCGCGCTCAGGGCCAGCGCCTCCAACGACACGCGCGTACGCACCCGCAGAGCGAGCAGCAGCAGGACGAACATGTGCCCGATGAGCCCGGCAGCCGTCCAGGGCCAGGTGAACGCGTCGCCGCCCGTCACCATCGCAGCCCGCACCGCGGAGGCCCCCACCAGCATGGCCGCCGTCGACAGCCACCAGGCCGCAACCGGCCGCCACAGGGCGAACACCGTCGCACCGGCCTGGACGCAGGCGATCACGAAGCCGAAGCCCGGATCGACCCCGCCGTTGTCCCCGAGCTGGGCGGCGTCGCCCAGCAGCACCCCGAACGCCGCCAGGCACACCAGCCCGTGCGGGACCCGGCGCAGCCGCGCCGACGGCGGCAGCGGGTCGGCCCGCCAGGTCCACAGGTCGTCGCGGAGCACGCGCAGCCCGCGTCCGGCCCGGGCCCGCGACCGGTCCCGCTGCCGTCTCCCCCATCGCGTCACGGGCTCCACCCTAGACATGGCGCGCCCCCGCCGCGGTCGCCCGGCGCCGAGGGCGGTGGGCCCGCACGACCCGGGCCCGGCGCCGTCCTCCGCCGTGCTCGCAGGGGCGGAAGGTGGCCCGGCAGCCCGCCAGGACCAGGGCGAACACCGGCAGCCACAGGAGCCGCGCCGCGACCCAGTCCAGGCCGTCGGGGAGCGTGTGCAGGCCGGGCAGACGGCCCGCGAGGAGACCGGTGGCCGTGGTCGCCATCAGCGCCGTCTGGTGCCAGAGGAAGATCGTCATCGCGGAGAGATTGACCAGCGCGATCGCCGCCCAGGCCACGGGAGGCCGCATCGCACGGCGCAGCCGCTCGCGCAGCAGCAGGGCGAGCCCGCACTGGGCCAGGCCGAAGGTGACGGCGGCCAGGGTCGGCGGGTTGAGGTTCGACACGGACGCGCCGGGGACCCCGACCATCGACGCCGGGTAGCCCGCCCAGGCGACGAGCGCCGCGGTGGCCGCCGCGCCGCCGGTCAGCAGGAACCAGCCGGCGCGGCGCCGGTCCAGTTCGCCGCGGGTCCAGGCGGCGCCGAGGGTGTAGGGGACCAGCCAGCCGGCCGCCAGGTTGACCCAGCCGAGCCAGGACGGGGCGCCGAGCCCGAACCGCAGCAGGTCCACGTGGAGGACGACGACCAGCGGCCAGAGCGGGTGCAGCCGGGTCAGCAAGGGCGTCGCGGCGGTCAGTGCCGCGAAGACCAGCAGGAACCACATCGGGGACAGCGCCAGCTTCACCAGCGTGTGGACGGTCGTGAACTCCGCGCCCGTCAGCAGGAGCAGAGCGGCCGTCACCGTCCACAGGCCGAGGACGGCCAGGACCGGCCGGAAGAGCCGGGACAGCCGGGCCTTCAGCCACCGGCCGTAGGACTCTCCGCGGGCACGGGCCGACGCGTATCCGCGGGTGGCGACATGACCGCCGACCAGGAAGAACACGGCGAGGGTCTGGAAGACCCAGGAGACCGGAGCCAGCCAGGGCATGCCCTGGAGCGGGCTGGCCGCGTGCAGGCCGGTGCCGTCGGCGACCAGGGCCGTCACCAGCCAGTGCCCGAGCACCACCCCGAGGATGGCGAAGGCACGCAGGGCGTCCACGGCACGGTCCCGCTCGGGGGGTGTGGCGGCGTCGACGCGGGCGGCGGCGGCACGCAGCGCGCCGCGCGGGAGCGCAGGGGCCGGGTCAGCCATGGGTCACCTCCGTGGTCCGGCCCAGGGCGATCCGGGCCAGGTTCGTCAGGGAGCGGGAGCCGGTGTCGAAGTAGTCGCTGTGGCCGCCCTCGCCGGCGTCGAAGACCCGGGCGCCGAAGTCCGGGGAGACGGGGTCGGTGCCGAAGCCGACGGTGGTGCCGAACAGGCCGACGCTGACGTGCGGAACGTGCTCCACCCAGTCGCCGGCGCCCCGCCCCGCCCATATCCGGGCCTCGGCGTGCAGACCGGCGGCGGTGTCCGAGCCGGTGCCGGGGCTGCCGACCAGGGCGATGTCGGAGACGGCCAGGCCGTGGGCGGCGCGGGCGCAGACCACCGAGCCGTAGGAGTGGCACAGGAGGGAGAGGCGCGTGTCGGGGCCGGTGATGCGGCGCAGGTCGGCGACCAGGTCGCGCAGCTCGGGGGCGGCCCCGTCGGCGCGGTCGGTCGTGACGACGGTGGTGCTGACGGTGCCCGGTGTCGCGTAGCCCAGCCAGGCGACGACGGCGGTACGGGTCCCCGCGGGAGCCTCGGCGACGAGCTGCCGGTGCAGGGCGAGGGCGGCGGCGCGAAACCGGCCGTAGGTGTCGATGCCGGTGTCGGAGCCCGGGACCAGTACGGCGACGCGGTCGGCGTGCGCCAGGTCGCCGAGGACCTCGGTGACCTGCCCCGCGCCCCGGCCGTCGAAGGCGAGGAGGTGGCGGGACGGGTCGGCCAGCGAACGGTCCGCCGCCGCGCGGTCGCGGTCGCCGTGGTCGGCGGCCATCCGGGCGGCCCGGTGCGCGTTGGCCCGGTTGGCGGCGTAGGTCTCCGCCAGCGTGGTCGCCGTCGGGGCGGCGAGCACGGCGGGGGCCGGGGCGGGGGTCTGGGGCCGCGCGGCGCCGGAGAGGGGGAGCACCACGGCGCCGGTGATGAGTGCGGCGCAACCGACGCGGTGCCACCGGCCCGCCCGCCGCCGCCAACGTACCGTCGTCCCCGGCCTCATGGCCCCTCCCCTCCGGCGCGACCGCCCATCGGACGCGTCTTGCAGGGGAAGTTATGAATCGGGCCGGGTAACCCGCGTCCCGCCAGGGAACTCACCTGGCGGGTAGCTCTCAGGTATTACGGGTACGACAGGCACCGCTCGCCGGCCGGCCACATGCCCGCCCGCGGGCGCGTCGGCCCGTGGTAGCGCCCGCCTGACCAGAGAACAGCTCATGGGCCCGTCGGCCCGCGAAACCGCCCGTGGACCCGCAGCCCGTCGGCCCGCAGAACCCCCATGACCCGTCGGCCCGCAGAACCCCCGTGGCCCGTCGGTCGGCCGGCGAAACCACCCGTGAACCCGCAGCCCGTCAGCCCACAGAACCCCCATGACCCGTCGGTCGGCCGGCGAAACCACCCGTGAACCCGCAGCCCGTCAGCCCACAGAACCCCCGTGGCCCGTCGGCCCGCGGAACCCCCCGGTGGGCCGTCGGCACTGAAACCGCCGGTGGTCCGTCGGCCCGCGAACCCGCCGGTGGCCCCGTCGGCCGACCGAGCGGCTCACCAGGCCAGCTGGGCGATCTCCTCCGCCACCACCGCGCAGGCGTCCGCCGCCGGGTCGATCAGCGGGTAGTGGCCGACGTCCTCCAGCAGTGTCACCCCCACCACCTCCCCGGCCCTGGCCGCCGCGTCCGCATACGCCTCGGCGACCGCCTGCGGGACGTCCACGTCGGCGCGGCCCTGCACGAGGGTCGTCGCGATCCCGGTGGGCAGCAGCAGGGCGGGGTCGGCATACGGCCGCCGCTCGGCGAACAGCTCGCCGCCCCCGAGCAGTTGCCGCGCCGCACCACCGCACACGTCGAGCTTGTCGGCGACCTCGAAGTCGGCGATCGGCGCGAGCGCGACCACGCCACGCAGGGGCGCCGGGCGGTCGGTCCGCCACGGGGCGTCGGCGGGCAGCAGGTGCCGGGCGGCCGCCCACAGCGCGAGGTGGCCGCCGGCGGAGTGGCCGGTGAGTACCGTGCGGCGGGCGTCGGCACGCGGCAGGTGCTGCCGGACCAGCTCCGGGAGCGCGTCCAGCGCGGCGGCCACGTCGTCGAACGTGTCGGGCCAGCGCCCCGCTACGGGCCCCCCGGTGCCCGTCCCGGCACCGTCCCCCTCCGCCCCGCGCCGGTACTCCACGCTGGCCACGGCGAAGCCCCGCCCGGCCAGGAAACCGGCGAACGGGCTGATGTGGCGCCGGTCGTACGGAGCCCGCCACGAGCCGCCGTGCAGCACCACCACGACGGGAACGGCCTCGCCCGGCCCCGCAGCGCCGCGCGGCGCGTAGAAGTCGATCACCTGGTCGGGGTGGTCGCCGTAACCGGCGGTGGAGTCGGGCTCGGCCGCCGGGTGGGAGAAGGCCGACTTCTCCTCCGCCGCGTTCCTCGCGGCAGCGGTGCCCGGTTCTGCGGCGGCGTCCGGCATGCTCAACCTCTCAGCGACGAAACGGTGTTGGCGGACCAGGGGAGTGATATCGGCCGTTGGCGGGACGTTATCAGGCCGGTGACGTGCGCGGACATGGGGATGTGACGCTGGGTGAGGACCGGAACGACCCGTCCGGCCCCCACCCGTGCCCCGGCCCCACCCGACCCGTGACCCGGCCCCACTCGTAATCCGGCCCGGCCCGGCGCGCCCCGGTCCGCGCCTCAGTCCGCCAGCGTCCGCCCCAGCACCCGCGCCGCCCGCTCCACGTCCGCGAAGCCGACGTACAGCGGGGTGAAGCCGAAGCGCAGTACGTCGGGGGCGCGGTAGTCGCCGACCACCCCGCGCTCGATCAGCCGTTTCATCACCTCGCCCGCGTCCTCGCAGCGCAGCGCGACCTGGCTGCCCCGCTCGGCGTGCGCCGCCGGCGTCACGGACTCCACGCGGCCGTCCGGGACGTACGCCCCGACGCAGCGCAGGAAGAAGTCCGTCAGCGCCAGCGACTTGGCCCGCACCGCCGCCACCGAGACCCCCTCCTCGTCCCACACGTCCAGCGCCGCCTCCAGGGCGAGCAGGGAGAGGATGTCCGGCGTGCCGACCCGGCCCCGCACCGCGCCGGAGGCCGGGGCGTAGTCGGAGCGCATGCCGAACGGCTCGGCGTGCGAGTTCCAGCCCGGCAGCGGGGAGTCGAAGCGGGGCTGGAGGTCGCGGCGCACGTACAGGTAGGCGGGCGAACCGGGGCCGCCGTTGAGGTACTTGTACGTGCAGCCGACGGCCAGGTCCACGCGGTGCTCGTCGAGCCCGACCGGCAGCGCGCCCGCGCTGTGGCACAGGTCCCAGACGACGTACGCCCCCGCCCGGTGCGCCGCGGCCGTGAGCGCGGGCAGGTCGTGCAGCCGGCCCGTGCGGTAGTCGACGTGGTTGAGCAGCACGGCGGCGGTACGGCCGCCCCGGTCCGCCAGCACCGACGGCACCTCGGCCGGGGTCACCGGACGCAGGGCACACCCCGTCATCCGGGCCGCCGACTCGGCGATGTACCCGTCCGTGGGGAAGGTGGTGGCGTCGACGAGGATCTCGTCCCGGACCGGACCGGCCCCCGCACCGCCACGACCGTCCTCCCGCGCCATGCGCACCGCGGCGACGAGCGCCTTGAAGACGTTGACGCTGGTCGAGTCGCCGACGACGACCTGTCCGGCCGCCGCGCCGACCAGCGGAGCGATCCGGTCGCCGACCCGCTCGGGCGCGGTCCACCAGCCGCTCTCCTCCCAGGACCGGATGCGCAGCTCGCCCCACTGGCGCCGTACGACGTCCGCCACGCGCGCGGGGACGTGCGCGGGAAGGGCGCCCAGGGAGTTGCCGTCGAGGTAGGTCACGTCGTCCAGGACGAACCGCTCGCGCACCGCGGCCAGCGCGTCGGCGGCGTCCATCAGCTCCGCCTCGCCCGCGAGGCCCGTCGGCTCAGACATACGACCGCGCCGTCCACAGCTCGGGGAACACGTTGCCCCGGGCCCGCTTCTCCAGCCAGGCCACGCCCGCGGAGCCGCCCGTGCCGGTCTTGGCGCCCATCGCGCGGCGGGTGGCGACCAGGTGGTCGTTGCGCCAGCGCCACACCAGCTCGGCGACGTCGGTGAGGGCCTCGCCGAGGCGGGCCAGCTCGCCGTTCTGGTCGCCGGAATAGACGTCCGTCCAGGCGGCCTCCACCTCGGGGGACGCCTCGTACTTCTGGGTGACGTCGCGCCGGAGCACGGCGTCCGGAATGCCGTACCCGCGCCGGGCCAGCAGCCGGACCACCTCGTCGTACAGGCTCGGCTCGTGCAGCGCCTTCTCCAGTTCCGCGTGGACGCGGGGGGCGCCGCGGTGCGGGACGAGCATGGACGCGGACTTGTCGCCGAGCAGGAACTCCAGGCGGCGGTACATCGCCGACTGGAAACCCGAACCCTCGCCGAGGGCGGACCGGTAGGAGTTGAACTGGGCCGGGGTGAGCTGCCCCAGGGGCGTCCAGGAGGCGTTGAGCGCCTCCAGTTCCCGCACGGAGCGCTTGAGCGCGTCGGTCGCCACCGGGATCCGGTCCTCGCGCAGGGCGCGGGCGGCGGTCTCCCACTCGTGGACGATGACGGTGAACCACAGCTCCATGACCTGGGTCGTGACCAGGAAGACCATCTCTCCGGGATCGTCGGAGAGGGTGTGCTGGAGGTGGGTGAGCACGTCCGCCTTGACGTAGTCCTCGTACGGCGTGCTGCCCTCGAAGTCGAGATTCGGGGCGTCGTGGGACATCGCTGTCTCCTGAAGTGCACGGGTAGCGGTCCGCCCTGCCGTTACCGGCACGGGGCCCCGGTCCCCAACGGCATCCTCCGCAATCGTCCCAGGAAACCGCAAGGCCCGCCCGCGCACGGCGGACGGGCCAGGACGTACGCCGGGGTCAGCCCAGCACCTCGGCCGCGCTCGGCGAGGAGTCCTTCAGGAACTCGCTGCAGCGCTCGTACTCCTCCTTCTCGCCGATCGCCCGGGCGGCGCGGGCGAGGGCGTGCAGGGCGCGCAGGAAGCCGCGGTTCGGCTCGTGCTCCCAGGGCACCGGGCCGTGCCCCTTCCAGCCGCTGCGGCGCAGGGCGTCGAGGCCGCGGTGGTAACCCGTACGGGCGTACGCGTACGACTCCACGACGCTGCCCCGCTCGAACGCCTCGTCGGCCAGCCGGGCCCAGGCGAGCGAGGACGTCGGGTACTTCGCGGCGACGTCGGCGGGGGAGGTGCCGGCCGCCAGCAGCTCGCGCGGGCCGGGGTCGTCGGGGAGGTGGGTCGGGGGCGGTCCCCCGAGCAGGTTCTCGTGAATGGCCATGGCACAAGTCTGCGGCATCGCCGGGGACGGCCGGACGGGGCTGTCGGTGCGGTGCGGTGCCGGGAGGGTGGGGCGCCGGGTGCGGGTGCGGGTGCGTTGCCGGGTGCGGGTGTGTTGTGGCTGGGCGCGCAGTGCCCCGCGCCCCTGGGGGTGCTTGAGTTCTGGTGGTCGGCGCGTCGGGGCGTCAGGGCGTCGGGCCGAGGAGGGGGTGCCCTGCGTCACCTCTCGTGCGCGGTTCCCCGCGCCCCTTGCTCCAGTGGCGGCACCGTCACCGAGCCGTGCGTGCGGCATTCGGGCCGGGCGCAGTCCGGGGCCGGGCGGCGTACCGTCGTGAAGGCGATCGCGGAGCCCGCGACCAGGACACCGGCGCAGATCAGCATCGCCGGTCCGAACGCGTCGTCGAACGCCCGGGGCGAGCGGTAGGCATCCTCCCCCATGCCGGTGAGCAGCGGCAGCGCGGCGACCGCGACGAGCCCCGCCGCCCGGGCCGCCGCGTTGTTGATGCCGCTGGCGAGCCCGGCACGCGCGGTGTCCACGGCGGCCAGCACGCTCGCCGTCAGCGGCGCGACCAGCGTGACCATGCCGAGGCCGAGCACCACCAGGGCGGGCAGCACGTCGGCGGCGTAGGAGGCGCCCGGGCCGACCCGCAGCATCAGCACCATCCCGGCGGCGCACAGCAGCGGGCCGGCGGTGAGCTGGAGGCGCGGTCCGAGCCGCTCGGCGAGTTGGCCCGAGCGGGCGGAGAGCAGCAGCATCAGGACGGTGGTCGGCAGCAGGGCCGTACCCGCGGCCAGCGCGGACCAGCCGACGACGACCTGGAGCTGGAGCGCGGCGAGGAAGAAGAAGCCGCCGAAGGCCGCGTACACGCACAGGGTGACCACGTTGACCGCCGTGAACTGGCGGGAGGAGAAGACGTCCAGCGGCATCATCGGGTCCCCGCCGCGCCGCTCGACGAGGACGAACGCCACGGCGGCCACCGCTCCGGCCACCGCGCTGACCGCCACCGCCCAGGACGCAGTGCGGGCCTCGATCAGGGCGTACGTGAGCAGCGCCAGGGCCGCCGCGCACAGGGCCGCGCCGAGGACGTCGAAGCGCGTGTGGGCGCGCTCGTCGGAGGACTCCGGTACGTGCCGCAGCGCGATCGGGGCACACAGCAGCGCCAGTGGCACGTTGAGCAGGAAGACCCAGCGCCAGCCCGCGCCGTCCACGAGCCAGCCCCCGAGGAACGGCCCCACGGCCGCGCCGACGCCCCCGAACCCGGACCACAGGCCCACCGCCCGCCCCCGGTCGTCGGCGTGGAAGGAGGCCTGGATCAGGGCGAGCGAACCGGGCGTGAGCAGCGCGCCGCCGACGCCCTGGAGGGCACGGGCGGCGACCAGCACACCGGCGTTCGGGGCGAGGCCGCACAGCAGGGACGCGGCGGCGAACCACAGCACGCCGAGGACGAAGATCCGGCGGCGGCCGAACCGGTCGCCGAGGGCGCCGCCGAGGAGGATCAGCCCGGCCAGCGTGACCATGTAGGCGTTGACGGTCCACTGCAGGGCGGCGAGGTCGGCGCCGAGGTCGCGGCCGATGTGGGGCAGCGCGACGTTGACGACGGTCGAGTCCAGCAGCGCCATGCTGGAGCCGAGGACGGTGGTGAGCAGGATCCACTTGCCCTGCGACGAGGCCAGCCGGACATCGGGCATGCCCCCAGGTATACAGCGAGCCCGGCGCCGAGGACGCCGGGCTCGTGCGTACGGCCGTGCCGGCCGGCCGGGTGCTACTTGATCTTCTGACCCGCCGAACGCAGGTGGCCGCAGGCCTCGACGACGCGCGCGGCCATGCCGGCCTCGGCCAGCTTGCCCCAGGTGCGCGGGTCGTAGGTCTTCTTGTTGCCGACCTCGCCGTCGACCTTGAGGACGCCGTCGTAGTTGCGGAAGACGTGGTCGGCGACCGGACGCGTGAAGGCGTACTGGGTGTCGGTGTCGATGTTCATCTTGACCACGCCGTTCTCCAGCGCGGTCGCGATCTCCTCGGCGGTGGAGCCGGAGCCGCCGTGGAAGACGAAGTTGAACGGCTTGCTGCCGGCCGGCTGGCCGTACTTCGACGCGATGCCCTCGTTCAGCTCCTTGAGCAGTTCGGGGCGGAGCACGACGTTGCCCGGCTTGTAGACGCCGTGCACGTTGCCGAAGGACGCGGCGAGCAGGTAGCGGCCCTTCTCGCCCAGACCCAGCGCCTCCACGGTGCGGACCGCGTCGTCGACCGTGGTGTACAGGGAGTCGTTGATCTCGTGGGAGACGCCGTCCTCCTCGCCGCCGGTCGGGGTGATCTCGACCTCGAGGATGATCCTGGCGGCGCGGGCGCGCTCCAGCAGCTCCTGGGCGATGGCGAGGTTGTCGGAGAGGGTCTCGGCGGAGCCGTCCCACATGTGCGACTGGAAGAGCGGGTTGCGGCCGGCCTTCACGCGCTCCTCGGAGACCGCCAGCAGCGGGCGGACGTACCCGTCGAGCTTGTCCTTCGGACAGTGGTCCGTGTGCAGGGCGACGGTGACGTCGTACTTCTCGGCGACGATGTGCGCGAACTCGGCGAGGGCGACGGCGCCGGTCACCATGTCCTTGTTGTGCTGGCCGCCCAGGAACTCGGCGCCGCCGGTGGAGATCTGGACGATGCCGTCGCTCTCCGCCTCCGCGAAGCCGCGCAGGGCCGCGTGCAGCGTCTGGGAAGAGGTCACGTTGATGGCCGGGTAGGCGAACTTTCCTGCCTTCGCCCGGTCCAGCATCTCGTTGTAGACCTCGGGAGTTGCGATGGGCATCTGTCCGCTCCTTGTATGTGCGGGTGGGCGTGCTGGTGCTTATGGCCCTGACCTAGGACTGGGGGGCGACGTCATCGTCGGCCCCATCCTTCCAGACCGGACGGGAATACCCGAGTGGGGCCCGGTCCCGTCTCGGCCCCTGGTACTCCGGGTACGTCCGGTGCCCCAGGAGCCGCTGGAGCCCCTGGAGCCGCTGGAGCCCCTGGAGCCCCTGGAGCCCCTGGAGCCCCTGGTGTCAGTCCAGGCCCAGCTCGTCCTTGTCGTACGCGTACAGGTACGGCACCCCGGCGCCGTCCTGGATCTTCTCGCCGGCCCCGGTGGCCCGGTCGACGATCGTCACGACGGCCACCACCTCGGCACCGGCCTCGCGCACGGCCTCGACGGCGGCGAGCGGGGTGCCGCCGGTGGTGGAGGTGTCCTCGACGACCAGGACGCGGCGGCCCTTGATGTCGGGGCCCTCGACGCGCCGCTGCATGCCGTGGGTCTTGGCGGTCTTGCGGACCACGAACGCGTCCAGCGTGCGGCCGCGCGCCGCGGCGGCGTGCATCATGGCCCCGGCGACCGGGTCGGCGCCCAGGGTCATCCCGCCCACCGCGTCGTACTCGAGGTCGGCGGTCAGGTCCAGCAGCACCTGCCCGACGAGCGGCGCGGCCTCGCCGTCCAGGGTGATGCGGCGGAGGTCGACGTAGTAGTCGGCCTCCAGACCCGAGGAGAGGGTCACCTTGCCGTGCACCACGGCCTTGTCCTTGATCTGCTGCAGCAGCGCGCCGCGTACGTCCGTCATGTACGCCAGCTTAAAGGCGGCGCCAGGCCCAGGTGGCCGTGGCCTCCAGCGGCTCCAGCAGCGTGACCAGGCGCGGGAGGGTGTTGAGGCCGTTGGGCGGCCCGGTCTGCGGCTCCACGCAGACGGCGGCCTCCTGCTCGTCGTAGACCACGACCCACTGCTCGGGGCTGGTCACCCTCAGCTCCAGCCGCCCCGGCCAGGTCAGCGTGACGTCGACGCCGTCGGGCATGCCGAAGCAGTCGTCCCAGGGGCCGGGCTTCGGCTCGACGCGGTTGCCGGTGGGGAGGTGGTCGTCGCCGCGCTCCTCCTGCCAGGCGGGGTCGAAGGCGATCTCGGCGCCCGCGCCGCTCCCGCCGTCGAGGGTGCGGTTGAACCAGGGGTGCCAGCCGATCTGCGCCGGGAAGGACGAGTCGTACGTCTCCACGGCCATCGTCAGCGTCAGCGCGTCCTCGGCCAGGGCGATCACCTGGGTGACGCGGCCGGTGTAGGGCCAGGGGTCGACGAGGTCGTAGGTGAGCACCGCCTCGTCCCCGCTGACCCGGGCGGTGCGCCAGGCGGCGTCGCGGGCGGTGCCGTGGATGGCGTGCGGCGGGGAGTTCAGGGGCATCTGGTGGACCACGGCACCGTCGCTGAAGCGGCCCTCGCGGATGCGTCCGCACCAGGGGACCATCGGGAAGCACCCGTACCGCTCGCCCTGGCGGAGCAGCTCCGTACCACCGACCCGGAGCCCGCCGATCCGTCCACCGTTCCCCGGCAGCACGGTCGCCTCCGCGTCACCCGCGGTCAGCGTGATGGGTTCGTTGCTCACGCGACGACCCTACTGGGCCGATCGGACCCGCCCCACCCGGCCGGCCGCCGGGAGGGCCGGGTCCGTGAGGCAGAGCCGTCGGGCAGGTCCGCGGGGCCGGTTTGGCCGGTCGTCTCTGGGGCGGGCCCCCGCGGCGGTCCACGCGGTCCGCGAGCCGGGGGTGGGAGCCGTGAGGTTCAGCGGCGTTTGCGCAGGGCGCGGCTCACCACGATCGCGGAGGCCACGACCAGGGCCGCCGCCGGGGCGGCCCAGCGGAGCGGGGCGCCGACCGCGCTCGGCTGCGGGGCGGGGACGGGAGCGTACCGGCCGCGCGGCGGGGCGTGGTCCACCTCCTCGGCGCTGCGGCCGATCATCGTGCGGCGCGCGTGCGCGGCCTCGGCGGGGGGCTGGACGACCGGCTCGTCGGCGGCGTACGGCGCCTCGGCCGTGTCCTCGTCGTCCGCGTTGCCGTCGTTGCCTTCGTTGCCGTCGTTGTCCGCGTCGTCCTCGTCCTCGTCCGTGGCCATGAGGGAGGGCGGGGGGACCTCCGTGTCGAAGACGGAGGTGGGGCGCGGCTCCGGCTCCGGCTCCGAGGTCGTCTGCGCCGCGGTGCCCAGGTTCTCCGCGAACCGGGTCAGCAGCCGCGTCGCGGCCGACCCGACCGACTCCCCCGGCAGTTCCGTGACTCGGCCGTCCGCGGTGGCCGTCCCGCTGAACGCGAGGGTGGCGCCGCCGTCGGTGTCCCGCGCGCGGAGGGACAGCGCGAGCGTGACCGTGCCGCTGCCGCGCGACTCGGTGGCGTCGCCCTCGACGACGTACGTGCCGTCCTCGCGCGCGGACAGGCGCAGCGAGCCCCGGTAGGTGATGGAGTGACTGCCGATGCGCACCTTCAGCCGGCCCGCGACGGGCTCGGCACCGGCGTCCTGCTGGAGCCCCGGAACCGCACGGGCGACCCGGACGGGGTCGGCCAGCACCTCCCTGAGCCGCTCGGCCGGAACCGGAACGAACACCTCATGCTCCATGTCACGGCACCCTACCCAGCGGGCGCCCGGCGCACCCCCCGTCGGGGCAAACTCACCCGCCGCCCGCGCCGCCCGGCGTCACCAGTCCCGTCTCGTACGCGACGACCACCGCCTGGGCCCTGCTGGTCAGGCCCAGCTTGGCCATCGTGCGGTTGAGGTGGGTCTTGACGGTGGCCTCGCTGATGAACAGGCGGTCGGCGGCCTCGGCGTTGCTCAGACCACGGGCCACCAGCTCCAGGACCTCGGCCTCGCGGCCGGTCAGCGCCGTCAGCTCGGGCGGCGGACCGGCGTCCGGGGCGTCGGTGCGCCCCGCCTCCGTCATCCGCGTGAACGCCTCCACCAGACGCCGGGTGACCACGGGCGCGAACAGCGCGTCGCCGCCGTGCACCGCGGTGATCGCGGCCAGCAGCCGCTCGGGCCCGGCGTCCTTGAGCAGGAAGCCACAGGCGCCGGCCCGCAGGGCGCCGTACACGTACTCGTCGAGGTCGAAGGTGGTCAGGACGAGGACGCGGGGCGCGGGATCCGCCGCCTCGGCGATGATCCGCTCGGTGGCCTGGATGCCGGTGAGGCCGGGCATGCGGATGTCCATCAGGACGACGTCCGGCCGGGTCCGCGCGGCCAGCGCCACCGCCTCGGCCCCGTCGGCCGCCTCGCCGACGACCTCCATGCCGGGGGCGGCGCGCAGCAGCGCGACGAGGCCGCTGCGGACGAGGAACTGGTCGTCGGCGACGAGCAGGCGTATCGGCCGGGCGGCGTCGTGGTGCGGGTCCGGCGGGCGGTCTGCGTCGGTCATTCCCCGAGGGTGTCTCCCCGGCGTGCGGCTTGTACCGGCGTCGGCAGGGTCAGGCGCACGCCGAATCCACCCCCGCTGCGCGGGCCGACGGCGATCGTCCCGCCGTAGAGCTTGGCCCTCTCCCGCATCCCGATCAAGCCGTGTCCGCCCCGCTCCGCAGGTCTGACCGGATCCCGCCCCTCGGGCGGCCCACCGTCGGTCACCGACACCGTCACCTCGCCCGCGCGGTAGGCGAGTTCCACGGCGGCGTCCGCGCCGGGCGCGTGCTTGAGCACGTTGGTGAGGGCCTCCTGCACCACCCGGTAGACGCACAGTTGGACGCCGGGCGGCAGGGGGCGCGGCGTGCCGGTGACGCGCAGCCGGACGTCCACGCCGCCGGTGCGCACCCGGGCGGCCATCTCGTCGAGTTGGTCGAGGCCGGGAGCGGGCGCGCCGTCCGCTCCCTGCACGCCGTCGGCCCGCAGCAGGCCCAGCATGCGGCGCAGTTCGGCCAGGGCCTCGCCGCTGGCGCCCTCGATGGTGTCCAGGGCGTCGCGCGCGGTGGGGGCGTCGGAGTGGAAGACGAAGCGGGCGAGTCCGGCCTGGACGTTGATGACGGCGATGTGGTGGGCGACCACGTCGTGCAGTTCGCGGGCGATCCGCACCCGTTCCCCGGCGACCTCGCGCCGGGCCCGGTCGGCCTGTTCGGCCCGCAGCCTCAGCGTCAGCTCGCCCGTCCGGCGGGCCACGTACCCGAACCGCCACAGCACCAGCGGGAACCCCACGGCCTGTCCCACCACCGAGGCCATCGACCCGGTGCCGCCGAGCGCCCCGGCGTAGATCCAGACCCCGGCGAGCAGGACGGCGCAGAGGGCGGCGGTGCGGTCGGGGCGCAGGGAGGCGACCGTGTAGACGGCGAGCATGGGGCCGAAGGAGCCGACGACGGGCCAGTAACCGAGGGTGACGTAGACGGCCCAGCAGGCGTGGACGGCGAGACAGACGGTGACGGGGGCGCGGGTGCGCAGCACGAGGGGGAGGGTGAGCAGGGCGACGAGCGTCCAGGCGAGCGGGTCGAGCGCGGGCCACCCCTGGGCGACGGCCTCGGTGCCGAGCAGGACCGCCACGGTCGTCAGCGCCGCGGCGATCAGGCCGTCGGCCGCCAGGGGGTGCAGGCGCATTCCCGCAGCGTAGGTCGGCCCGCCCTGCCTCGCGTCATCCTTCTGCCGTACCGCGGAAGTTGCAGGAACCGGACGGTTACCGCGCCGGGTGGGGCCCGGTCTCCACCCACCGCCGGATTCCGGCACGCGCGGGGCGGCCGTAGGTTCTCGGTGCGAACGATCCACAGGGGGTGCGGCGGCGCGTCCCGTACTTGGGGGAGGGGCGGGCCGCCGTACGGGGTGTGGACGGTCGCGGTCAGCGCGCCCCGCGCGCCGGGCTCAGTACCGCGGATGCACCAGCGTGGAGGCCGGCAGCCCGGGGACCCGGGTGCGCTCCGCGTCGCGGGCGTCCCGGGCCAGGGTCTGCGGCGTGAGGGTGCGCGGGCGGGGTCCGTCCGGGTCGAGGCGCAGCGCGGGGGGCGTGCGGGCGGCCAGGAGAAAGCCCCAGCCGCGGGGGGCGCGCAGGGCCGCGGCGGTGCCGTCGGGGCCGGACGCGGGGCCGGCCCGGACGCGATAGGCGACGGCCGGCAGTCCGGCCGCGCGGAGGGTGGCGTCCACCGTCCAGAAGGCCCGGGGCTGCGCCGGGACGGGGCCCGCGTGGACCACCAGCCGCCCGTCGGGGGCGAGCACCCGCCGCAGCAGGCCGTAGAACTCCTGCGAGTACAGCTTCGTACTGGCCGTGGCGGCCGGGTCGGGCAGGTCCGAGATCACCACGTCGTACGTGGCGGAGGGCGTCGACCGCAGCCGGCGGAAGGCGTCGCCCGTGCCGACGTGGACGCGCGCGTCGCCGTACACGTGCCCGTTGAGGGCGGACAGGCCCGGGTCGAGCCGCGCCAGCCGGGCCAGTTGGGGATCGGGCTCGACGACGTCGACGCGGCGCACGCCCCGGTGGCGCAGCACCTCCCGTGCGGCGAGGCCGTCGCCGCCGCCGAGGACGAGCACGCGCGCGTGGGGGCCGTTCATGGCGGGGTGGACCAGCGCCTCGTGGTAGCGCCGCTCGTCGCTGCCGCGCACCCGCAGCCGGCCGTCCAGGAACAGGTCGAGGGGCCGCCCGTCGGTGTCGCCGGTGAGGACGACCTCCTGCACGTCGGTCTGCACGGCCACGCGGACGTCCTGGCCGTACATGGCGTGCCGGGCGGCGCGTTCGAAACCGTCGGCGAGGACGGTCGCCGTGACCAGGAGCGCGAGGACGACGACGTTGGCGGCCAGCAGCAGCCGGCGTGCCCGGCGGGTCAGGTCCCGCCGGAACAGGCCGAGGACGAGGGCGGCGCCGACGGCCGCGTTGACGGTGCCGGTGAGCAGCGCGCCGGTGAGCTGACCGAGGAAGGGCAGCAGGACGAACGGGAAGGCGAGGCCGCCGACGAGCGCACCGACGTAGTCCGCGGCGAACAGGTCGGCCACGGCACCGCCCGGGTCCTGTCGGCGCACCCGCTGGATCAGTTCCATGAGCAGCGGCACCTCGGCGCCGATCAGCACGCCGATGACCAGGGAGAAGACGACGAGCAGGATGCGCGGGCCGTCGGCCCACAGGCCGCCCCAGCCACCGGTCCAGGCGAACACGGCGTACAGCACCATCGCGCTGGAGCCGCCGACGAGGGCGAGCCCGGACTCGAGCGCGCCGAAACCGGCCGCCGCCAGCCCGCGCAGCCGCTTGGCGGCGAGCGAGCCGATGCCCATGGCGAAGACCATGACGGACAGGACGACGGACGCCTGGGTGACGGAGTCGCCCATCAGGTACGAGGCGAGTGCGACGAGTTCGAGTTCGTAGACGAGCCCGCAGGCCGCGCACACGAACACACCCGCCAGTACCAGGAACCGCCCGACGGCCGGCCGGACGGGCAGCCGCGCGGGCGCTTCGGGTCCGCAGGGGCCGCCCCAGGACGGCGGAGTGCCGGGCGGGGCGGGCGCGTGCGGTTCGATCACGCAGTGACGTTACGTCACACCGGCACCACACTTCGTCACCCACACGTGTGAAACTCGGACTCTTTCGGACACCAGAGGTTTATCCGGCCCTTACTCGCACACGTCCGGCCCTTACTCACACACACGCCCGGCCCCTTGCTCACACACGCCCGGCCCCCGCCCATCCGGCCGCGCGGCTCACCCCGCCGACCGGCTGAGCTGCGCGGCCGGCGTTCGCACGCCCACCCGGGTCCGGGTCGCCACCAACTGGCCGTCCTGCGGGTAGGCGTGCCAGGTCCGCCAGTGCACCTGTCCCTCGTGCCGCTGGGCCAGCAGCGCGGTGAAGGCGTGCGGGCTGCCCGGGAAGACCCCGGCCAGGCCGTGCGGATGGTCGGAGACCAGGGCGAGCAGTTCCTGGGCGCGCCCGGCGAAGGAGCCCGGCGTCAGCACCTCCACGCGGGCGGCGAACTCGTACTCCCAGTCGCCCACCCGCTTGGCGACGCCGAGCGGGAGGGGGGTACTGCTGCCCGGGATGCACGCCACCGTCTCCGAACAACTGCCCCCCTCCTCCTCGAGCAGGACTTGGTGGGAGGCGCCCAGCAGCCTCAACTGCAGTTTGGCGTCCGTCAGTTCGACGTCGAGACAGGCGAGCGCGGGCAGCGGCTCGCGCCCCAGGGCCCAGGCCAGGTCGGCGGCGCTGGTGTCGGTGTAGGCGGTTGTCAGGGTCGTGAGCATGGATCGGCTCCGCAAGCACACAAGGAGAGGAAGGTGTGGGGCCTGCGCATCCGGGGCACTGCCGGGGATGCGGCCCGCTCAGCCCAGTCGGCCGGTCAGGAGGGGGGTCAACAGGTCGTCCGAGGAGCTGCGTTGATGAACAAGAGCGAACCATGAACGGTGGTGCCGCCACAGCGTTTTTACCCAACTTCGTGGCGTTTCCATCCCTCAGGGGGCTCAACAGCTCAATTGTTCAACCATGGCGCACACCCCGCCCGCGCGGTGTGCGCCGGCACGTGCGAGCGCCCACCGGCGGTGTGGCCCCGGCGGGCGCTCTTCCTGGGGGCGCGGGACCCGGCCCCAGGAGCGGGCCCCGTGGAGGGGATGCGGTCCCCCGCAGGAGCTCAGCTGCCCCGTGTCAGCTGCCCCCGCCGCATCCGCCGCCGCCCCCTCCCCCGCAGGACGACCCGCCTCCGCAGGACGAGCCGCCACCGCAGGAGTGGCCCGAATGGTGGCCGCCCGAGGACGAGTCGCCCCCGTCACCGGCCCACCAACTGTCACCGCCGCCGCTGCCGCCGCTGTCGCCGCCGCCCACGGTCCCGGCCGCGCTCCCGCCGGACCGGCGCGGCCCCCTGCCGCTCCTCGTCCGCACCGGGCGCGAGGGGCGTCGCCGTACCACGAACGCCCTGATCACCAGGGCTGCCACCACGAACAGGATGATGCCCATGACCACGGCTCCACCCTCCTTCCGTCCGGGCCCTCGCCCGGACTTCCCCCGAAGCAGTCCCCCGTCGGACGCCTCGCCGCGTATCGGTTTCCTGTGGTTCACGCTGTGAAGCTCGCCTGCGTGAACGGGAGATGCCCGCCGCCGCGGCGGCCCAAAGCAGAGTTGAGGAAGTCCAGAGCTTCGGCGCAGGATGACCGCCATGACCTCGATGAGCTCCAGCGCCCGCCCCCTCCTGAACCGCCGGCTCGCGGAGTTCGGGACGACGATCTTCGCCGAGATGTCCGCCCTGGCGGTGAAGACCGGGGCCATCAACCTCGGCCAGGGATTCCCCGACACCGACGGCCCCGAGGAGGTCCGCGAGGCCGCCGTACGGGCCCTGCGCGACGGGCGCGGCAACCAGTACCCGCCGGGCCCGGGCGTCCCCGAGCTGCGCGCCGCCGTCGCCGGCCACCAGCACCGCCGCTACGGCCTGGCCTACGACCCCGACACCGAGGTCCTGGTCACCGCCGGCGCCACCGAGGCCATCGCCGCCGCCCTGCTGGCCCTGCTGGAGCCCGGCGACGAGGTCGTCGCGCTGGAGCCGTACTACGACTCGTACGCGGCCTGCGTCGCGATGGCGGGCGGCACCCGCGTGCCGGTGACGCTGCGCCCGCACAAGGGCGCGTTCCGCCTGGACCTGGACGAGCTGCGCGACGCCGTCACCGACCGCACCCGCCTGCTGCTGCTGAACACCCCGCACAACCCGACCGGCACGGTCCTGACCCGCGAGGAGCTGGCGGCGGTCGCCGAGCTGGCCGTGGAGCGGGACCTGCTGGTGGTGACCGACGAGGTCTACGAGCACCTGGTCTTCGACGGCGCCGAGCACGTCCCGCTCGCGACCTTCCCGGGGATGCGCGAGCGCACGGTGAGCATCGGGTCGGCCGGCAAGACGTTCTCGTTCACCGGCTGGAAGGTCGGCTGGGTCACCGCCGCGCCCGCCCTGCTCACGGCGGTCCGCTCGGCCAAGCAGTACCTGACGTACGTCAGCGCGGGCCCGTTCCAGTACGCGGTCGCCGAGGCGCTGGCGCTGCCGGAGTCGTACTTCACCGCCTACCGGGACGACCTGGAGGCCAAGCGGAACCTGCTGGCCGCGGGGCTGGCCGAGGCCGGGTTCGGCGTGTACCGGCCCGCCGGGACCTACTTCGTCACCACCGACATCCGCCCGCTCGGCGAGAGCGACGGCTTCGCCTTCTGCCGCTCGCTGCCCGAGCGCGCGGGCGTCGTCGCCGTCCCCAACGCGGTCTTCTACGACCACCGGGAGGCGGGCGCGCCCTTCGTCCGGTTCGCGTTCTGCAAGCGGACCGGGGTGCTGGAGGACGCGGTGCGGCGGCTGAAGACCCTCGCGGGCTGAGCGGCCCACCGGTACGACGAGAGCCCGGACACCCGCGCTGCGGGGCCGGGCTCTCCTGGACTCAGCCGCGGGGGCGGGCTACTCGCCGTCCTCGTCGGACGGCTTCTCCGCCTCGTTGACCTCCTGCTCCAGACCGAGCTGCTCCACGAGCCACCGGTCGAACTCGATGGCCGCCCGCACCCAGCTCACCGTCGAGGAGACGAAGTGCTCCAGGCTGACGCCCATGCCGATCAGCATCTGCGCCTCGCCGATCAGGCGGACCGTGCCGTCGTCGTGGGTGTGGGAGTACACCTTGGGCCACAGGGTGCGCCGGTTCCAGTCGTCGACCGACTCGAGGAGCTGGGGCTTCTCGTCGATCTTGTGGGGCCGGTCGTAGAACGTCCGCACCGAGAAGACCTGCTGGTCGCCCTCGCCGCGGAACATGAAGTACGTGCGGAACTGCTCCCAGGGCGCCGCGAGGTCGCCCTCGTCGTCGACGACGTACTTCAGCTCCATCTGCTCGAGGAGCTGCTTCACGAGATCCTGATCCGGGACGACGGGGCCCGCCGGTCCTTGGGGCTGCGGCTCGGGCTGCTTGCCCCCGAAGTTCGGAATCGAGGACGGGTCGATGCTCACCGTGAATTTCCCTTCGTACGGATCTGGCCATCCTCCCCCATCCGGGGAGGGGCGTGGCAAGCCCGCCGCGGGCCTGTCAGCCCTGGGCTGACTTGATCCGACCGGTCGGGTACCCCCGCGGGGCCCCGGCAACCCGCGGGGGCGGGCCGCCGGGGGCGGACGGGGCGGCTACAGCGTCTTGCCGCTCGCCGGGCCCACGATCAGCTCGTCGCCGAAGCGGTCCACCCGGACCGCGTCGCCGTCCTTGATCTCGCCGGAGAGGATCTCCCGCGCGAGCCGGTCGCCGATCGCGGTCTGGACGAGGCGGCGCAGCGGCCGGGCGCCGTAGGCCGGGTCGTTGCCCTCCTCCGCGAGCCAGGCGAGCGCGTCCTCGGTGACGTCCAGGGTGAGGCGGCGTTCGGCGAGGCGCCGGGCGAGGCCGTCGATCTGCAGCCGCGCGATGCGGCTCAGCTCGTCCTTGCTGAGCGCCGAGAAGACCACCAGGTCGTCGAGCCGGTTGAGGAACTCCGGCTTGAAGGAGGACCGCACCACCTCCAGGACCTGCTCCTTCTTCTCCGCCTCGCCGGCGATCGGGTCCACCAGGTACTGGCTGCCCAGGTTGGAGGTGAGCACCAGGATGGTGTTGCGGAAGTCGACGGTGCGGCCCTGCCCGTCGGTGAGGCGCCCGTCGTCCAGCACCTGGAGCAGGATGTCGAAGACCTCCGGGTGCGCCTTCTCCACCTCGTCGAGCAGCACGACCGTGTACGGGCGGCGCCGCACGGCCTCGGTGAGCTGGCCGCCCTCCTCGTACCCGACGTACCCGGGCGGCGCGCCGACCAGCCGGGCCACGCTGTGCTTCTCGCTGTACTCGCTCATGTCGATGCGGACCATGGCCCGCTCGTCGTCGAAGAGGAAGTCGGCGAGCGCCTTGGCCAGCTCGGTCTTGCCGACACCGGTCGGGCCGAGGAAGAGGAACGACCCGGTCGGCCGGTCGGGGTCGGCGATCCCGGCCCGGGAGCGGCGCACGGCGTCGGAGACGGCCCGTACGGCCTCGGTCTGCCCGATGAGCCGCTTGCCCAGCTCGTCCTCCATCCGCAGCAGCTTCTGCGTCTCGCCCTCCATGAGGCGCCCGGCGGGGATGCCGGTCCAGGAGGCGACGACGTCGGCGATGTCGTCGGCGCCGACCTCCTCCTTGACCATGGTGTCCCGGGCGACCTCCTCCTCGGCCTCGGAGGCGGCCTCGAGGTCGCGCTCCAGGGTGGGGATCTCGCCGTACAGCAGCTTGCTGGCGGTGTCGAAGTCGCCGTCGCGCTGGGCGCGTTCGGCCTGGCCGCGCAGGTCGTCGAGCTTCTCCTTCAGCTCGCCGACCCGGTTGAGGGACTTCTTCTCCTTCTCCCAGCGGGCGGTCAGGCCGCGCAGCTCCTCCTCCTTGTCGGCGAGGTCGCGCCGCAGCCGCTCCAGGCGTTCGAGGGAGGCGGCGTCGGTCTCCTTGCCGATCGCCAGTTCCTCCATCTTCAGCCGGTCGACGGCGCGCTGGAGTTCGTCGATCTCGACGGGCGAGGAGTCGATCTCCATGCGCAGCCGGGAGGCGGCCTCGTCGACGAGGTCGATGGCCTTGTCGGGCAGGAACCGGGAGGTGATGTACCGGTCGGACAGGCTCGCGGCGGCCACGAGCGCGCTGTCCGCGATCTGCACCTTGTGGTGCGCCTCGTACCGGCCCTTGAGCCCGCGCAGGATCGCGATGGAGTCCTCGACGGTGGGCTCGGCGACCAGCACCTGCTGGAAGCGGCGCTCCAGGGCGGGGTCCTTCTCGATCCGCTCCCGGTACTCGTCGAGGGTGGTGGCGCCCACCATGCGCAGCTCACCGCGCGCGAGCATCGGCTTGAGCATGTTCCCGGCGTCCATGGCGGAGTCCCCGCCGGCGCCGGCGCCGACGACGGTGTGCAGTTCGTCGATGAAGGTGACGACCTGCCCGTCGGAGTCCTTGATCTCGGCGAGGACGGTCTTCAGCCGCTCCTCGAACTCGCCCCGGTACTTGGCCCCGGCGACCATGGCCCCCAGGTCCAGCGCCACCAGCCGCTTGTCCTTAAGCGACTCGGGCACGTCCCCCTTGACGATCCGCTGGGCCAGCCCCTCGACGACGGCGGTCTTGCCGACGCCGGGCTCGCCGATGAGCACGGGGTTGTTCTTGGTCCGCCGGCTCAGCACCTGCACGACGCGCCGGATCTCCTGGTCCCGGCCGATGACGGGGTCGAGCTTCCCGTCCCGCGCGGCGGCGGTGAGGTCGGTACCGAACTTCTCCAGGGCCTTGTACTGGCCCTCGGGGTCGGGCGTGGTCACCCGGCGCCCTCCCCTCGCCTTGCGGAAGGCCTCCTGCAGCTTCTTCGCACTGGCTCCCTGCCCCTCCAGTACCTCACCGGCCGCGCCGCCCTTCGCGGCGATGCCGAGGAGCAGGTGCTCGGTGGAGAGGTACTCGTCCCCGAGTTCCTTGGCGCGGGCCTGGGCGTCGGCGACCACGGCGAGCATCTCACGGCTGGGTTGCGGGGGCGCGACGGTGGACCCGGTCACGCTGGGCAGCCCGCCGACGATGCGCTCGGCGCCGGAGCGCACGGCCGCGAGGTCCGCCTCGACGGCGGCGAGCAGGTCGGTGATGTTCTCGTTGTCCTGCCCCTGGAGCAGCGCAAGGAGCAGGTGGGCGGGGGTGAGGTCGGCGTTTCCCTCGGTCACGGCCCGGCTGCTGGCGGCGTTGATGGCGTCCCGGCTCCGGTTGGTCAGCTCGGCGTCCACGTTCTGGCTCTCCTCCTCGCGTAGTGCTGACCCGTCCAGCGTACACAAAGTTGAGCCTGACCCACTCAAGGCAGCGCCCGGCCCCCTCCCCACGGACTGCCGCCGGTCTGACCGGGCACACCCCCGCACCTTTTCGGCCAGCCGCGAAACCGCCGGGTGTCATGAGATGTCCACGCATACGACAGCGGCGTCACCGTGTTCAGGTCACGGTGACGCCGCTGCCGGGGGGAAGCACCTGAGCGATCTGTTACGACGGGGGAATCGCGTCAGGCACTGCGGGGGGTGGCCGAGATGGTCCTCACTTCCGGGACCTCCGACTGCTCGAGCCGGTGGTCCCGCTGGTCCAGGTTCACAAAGATCATTCCGTACCGGATGGCACACCTCACAGGCTGCGGCGCCCCCCGAGGCCGCCGCAGACACCGGTACGCCCGCACGTCGCCGTCCTCGTCCAGCGTGACGACGACCGGCTCGCCGAAGACGGTCACCATCAGGGAGTCACCGGCGTGCGGGATCGCGGTGACCAGGTCGATGAAGTGCCAGCCGGAGCGGTAGGCGGTGGCCATTTCCCGGCGGAAGGAGCGGTCGTCCGGTGGAGTGCTCACATCAACCCCCCGAGTTCACAACAATCGACGGCCAGTGACTGTCCGCCCGGACATCACCGTTCGCACCCGCGTAGCCAGTAAGTACTCCGAAGGCCGCGACGGCGGAGAGGGCGGCAGCAAGCACCGAGCGAACCAGTCTCTTGCGCATGGTCGACTTCGTCCTCACTCGTAAGTCTCCTCTTCCCCCGTCTGATAAGACGATGGCTCATTCCAACACGTCATGGCCACACAATCGGTGCATCATGTTCCTGCATGTTCAGGACCCTGGGGGGTGGAGATTTCGTGGCAGAACGTTCCAATCGGGCACATCCCCATGGGGTGACCGAACTGTGCGACGAAGGGACCCGGCTTTACGCGGATGCCCTGCGTATAGGCAGGATCGCCCGCGCGGACATCGAATCCGCACCCTGTCTGATGGAGTTCGCGCTCCTGCACCCGGACCCGGACGACGTGGACTGGTTGCGCCCGGTGCAGCCGTCCGTTGCCCTGGCCCAGCGTCTGCACCCCATCGAACGGGACATCGCGGAGCGACGCCGGCTCTCCGTCGCACTGGCGGAGGCATTCGATCCCTTCATGACCCTCGGCGCCCAGCCGGTGACGAGCGAGCACTCGATAACGGTGCTGGAGGGCAGCGACCGCATCAACACGGCCCTCAATCTGGCCACAGCCCAGTGCCGCACCGAGATGCTCACGATCCAGCCCAGTGACGACCGCTTCTCCGAACGCAGTCTGGCCCAGGGACTGGAAAGGGACAAGCCGCTCCTGGAACGCGGCGTACGCATCCGCACTCTGTATCAGCACACGGCGCGCTATAGCCCGCAGAAGATCGCCTACGTCGCCCAGCTGGCTATGGGCAAGGCCGAGTACCGCACGATCGACGAGGTCGTGGAACGTCTCATCGTCTGCGACGAAACCGTCGCGTTCATCCCCACCCGCGACGACCAGCAGGTCGCGCTGGAGCTGCGCAACCCAGGACTGGTCCGTTATCTGATCAAGGTCTTCGAGTTCATGTGGAGCCGGTCCGTGCCCCTGAGCGCCGGTGCCCCGTACGAGCCTGCGCCGGGCGGTATCACCGACATTCAGTACTCCATCGCCAAGCTCCTGGTCGAGGGCCACGTCGACGAGGCCATCGCTCGGCGCCTGGGCATGAACGTGCGCACCTGCCGGGCGCACATAGCCAAGCTGGCCCAGGCCCTCGGCAGCGGCAGCCGGGCCCAACTCGGCTTCCTCATAGCCCAGTCCGGGATCCTGCAGCACGACGACTGAGCCCGACCGGAGGACCCCGTATGACGGCAGAGGCGTACATGCCACACACCGAACACGGTCCCGACGAGCTGTGCCCCGCGGGGGCGCTGCTGTACCAACGCGCTTTGGACGAGGGGCAGATCACGGTGGCCGAGGCCACCGCGACACCCTGCCTGCTCGACTTCGGGCTTGTGCAGCCGTCCCTCGACGCCCCGGACCGGCTGGACCCCGTAGCACCGATCGTCGTACTGCACCAGTTGCTGCGCGCGTCGCAGGAGCGCATCGCCGACGAACGTCGCCGAGAAGAACGCCTGACCGAGACCTTCGCAGCGCTCATGCGCACTTCGTCCCAGTCGCCCACCGGGGAGGCCTCCACGCTCAGGCTGCTCAGCAGCAAAGAGCGCATCGACCGGACCATAGGTGACGTCATGGCCGTCGCCACTGATCAGGTACTGACCATCCAGCCCCACAGCACGCACATCGGCCCACACCCTCGCGTGCACGAGGCGGCGTTGGCACGGGACCAGGCACTCCTCGACCGCGGCGGTCGTATCCGCACCCTCTACCAGCACACGTTGCGGCACGCTCCCACCGTGCTCGCCCGCTATGAGCTACTGCGCGGCGACGTGGAAGCCCGCACTCTCGACGAAGTCACCGAGCGGCTCATCATCGTCGACCGTACCGTCGCCTTCATACCCGCCAGCGCCGACCGCTCGCTCGCCCTCGAAGTCCGCCACCCCGCCCTCATCGCCTACTTCGTCAACACCTTCGACCGCCTCTGGCACCTCGCCACCCCCATGCACCCCCAAGCCGTCCACCAACCCACCCTCAACGGCATCACCCCCCGCCAACGCGCCATAGCCGCCCTCCTCATCGAAGGCCACACCGACAGCGACATCGCCGACCGCCTCGGCATGAACGTCCGCACCGCCCGCGTCCACATCGCCAAACTCGCCGCCACCCTCGGCAGCGAGAGCCGCGCCCAGCTCGGGTACCTCATCGGGCAGTCGGGGATTCTCGACCGGGAAGGATGACGGGGGCGGTCCGCGGGGAGCCGTCCAGGCCGGCCTGGGCTATGCGGACGCCCAACTGCGTGCGGCTGGCCGCGCCCAGGGTCTCCGAGAGGCGGGCGATGTGCGCACGCGCTGTGCGGACGCTGATGCCGAGGCGTTCCGCGATCACCGCGTCCTGGTGGCCCTCCGCGAGGAGCGCCGCGATGGACTGCTCGCGCAGGGAGATGCCCTCGATGCCGGTGTCGGGGAGCGGCGCCGTCAGGGGGATCGCCAGGCGCCACAGCCGCTCGAAGACCGTGACCAGGTAGGCGATCAGCGCGGGGTGGCGCAGTTCCAGGGCCATCGTGCGGTCGGTGTTGGCGGGGATGAAGGCCACCGTGCGGTCGAAGAGGATGAGGCGGTCGACGACCTCGTCCAGCGTGCGGGCCTCCACCGCGTCGCCCATCAGCTCCAGGTAGTTGAGCAGGCCCTGGCCGTGCCGGGCCACGTGCGTGTACAGGTCCCGCATCCGCACCCCGCGCCCGCGCAGCGCCAGCGCCCGGTGCAGCCCCTCCGACAGCTCGTGCTCGCGCCGGATGCCGCCGGGCTGGACGGTGAGCACCTCCGTCGTACAGGCCCGCGTCGCCTCGTCCATCGCGGCCTGGATGCGGGACAGGCCGTCCAGGACCCGGATCGCCGTTCCCTCCGGGCCGGCCGGGGGCTGGAGCGGCCTGCCCAGACCGGCGTACCACTCGAAGGCCTCCACGGCCGAACCCACCCGCCGCTGGCTGGCGCTGACCTCCTCCTGGACCCCGCGCAGCAGCCGCGTCATCACCTCCTGCGGGGAGGTCGGCACCAGCCAGTCCATGTCGTCGGGGTCGGGGTGCAGCAGGGCCAGTTCGAGCAGGCAGGGGACCTGGTCGGCATCACGGCGCGGCACCCTCCCGCGCCGTACGGCCCGGGAGTACACGCGGTCCCCGGCCGCGCACAGCCGGTCGGCCCCGTGCGGGTGCTCCTGAGCCCCGTGCCCGGCCATCGCCCATTCCACCCCCGGTTCCGGCTCTTCCGCAGCGCAACTATGCGCGGCCGGGACCGGCTCCGCAACACGGCTCCGCCCGGGGCGGGAAGCGAAATGGGCCGGTTGGCAACCGAATACCCGGTCCGGGTGAGCGGGGGCGCGCGGGCTACTTCAGCCCGGCCTCCGCGCACGCGTCCGCGTACTTGGCGGTGCAGATGTCGGTCACCTTGTAGAACCCGTCCGCGACAACCGTGTCCTCGATGTTGTCCTTGGTGAGGGCCACGACGGGGACGAGCTGGGCGGGGATGCCCTTGTGGGTGGGGCTGTCGACCTTGTCGCGGGCGAGCGCGTCGAACTGGATGTCGCGGCCCTGGACCCGCGCCACGGCCATCTCCGCGGCGTTCTCGGCCTCCTGCGGGTACGACTTGTACACGCTCATGTACTGCTCGCCGGTGACGATCCGCTGCACCGCGGCGAGTTCGGCGTCCTGGCCGGTGATCGGGGGCAGGTCGGTGACGCCCGCGTCCTCCAGGGCCTTGATGATGCCGCCGGCCATGCCGTCGTTGGCGGAGTAGACCCCCGCGATGTCGTCCTTGCCGATCTTCTTGATCGCCTCGGTCATGTTCGCCTCGGCGTTCTCCGGCTTCCAGTCCTTGGTGTCGAAGGACTGGGCGATCGTCACCTTGCCGTTCAGCTCGGACAGCGCGCCCGCCTTGAACTGCTTGGCGTTCGGGTCGGTGGAGGAGCCGTTCATCATGACGACCTTGTCGGAGCTGGACGGGTCGCCGCCCAGCGCCTCGATGAGGGAGCGGCCCTGGACCTCGCCGACCAGTTCGTTGTCGAAGGAGATGTAGGCGTCGATCGGGCCCTCGGCCAGCCGGTCGTAGGCGATCACGGGGATGCCGGCGTCCTTGGCCTTCTGCACGCCGTCCGCGATGGCGTGCGCGTCGACCGCGTCCAGCACGATCACGTCGACCTTGTCGCTGACCATCTGCTGCAGTTGCTCGGCCTGCTTGGTGGCGCTGGCCTCGGCGTTGGCGTACTTGACGTTGCCCTCGTCGCGCGTGAGCTCGCCGAGCTTCGCCTTGAAGAAGGGGTAGTCGAACAGCTCGTAGCGCGTGTTCTCCTTCTCCGGCAGCAGCAGGCCGACGGTGATGTCGTTGCCCTTGGCCGGGCTCGCGTCGCCGCTGTCCTCCGACGCTCCCAGCGCACCGCAGGAGGCCAGCGAGAAGGTCAGCAGGCACGCGGCCACGGACATGGCGGTACGACGAGGACGGCTACTCACTGCGCTTGCCTTCCGACACACGGGTGTGGTTGGTGAACCGGGTGGACCTGGTGACCCGGGTGACCCGGGTGGCCCGGGTGCCTCCGGTGGCCCCCTGAGACCCCGGCGACCCCCGGTGAACGAAGCCAACGCCGTCTTCACCAAATCGTCAAGAAGTACTAGACCAATGAGACTGCACCGTTGTGAACCAGCCCCGGAGGACGGATGGGTCCTCCGGGGCTGCCGATGCTGTTTTCCCTTGTGCCGCCAGGGCGCCGCGGTCAGTCCGCGGACTGTCCGTGGCGCTTGGGGCGCCAGACCACCAACGCGCTGGTCTGCTGTACCTCTTGGTAGGGGACCAGGTCACGGCGGTACGACGCGTGCACCGCGGCCTCGCGCTGACGCATCGCCGTGGCCGCGCCGTCGAGCGCGGCGGACAGCTCCACCACCCGGGCCTGGAGCGCGGCGACCTGGTTCTCCAGCTCGATGATGCGCTTGATTCCGGCCAGGTTGATGCCCTCGTCCTGCGACAACTGCTGGACCTGCCGGAGCAGTTCGATGTCGCGGGCCGAGTAGCGCCGGCCGCGGCCGGCGGTGCGGTCCGGGGAGACCAGGCCGAGGCGGTCGTACTGCCGCAGCGTCTGCGGGTGCAGTCCGGAGAGCTGGGCCGCCACCGAGATGACGTAGACCGGGGTGTCCTCGGTCAGTTCGTACGGATTGCGTCGACGACCGTCCATTCCCGTCAAGCTCCCTTCGCGGCCTGGAACAACTCCGCCCGCGGATCCTCGCCCGCGGTTGCCTCGCGATACGCCTCCAGCGCGTCACGAGCCTTCCCCGTCAGGTCCTTCGGAACACTCACCTCCACGGTGACCAGGAGGTCCCCGCGGGTGCCGTCCTTGCGGACCGCGCCCTTGCCCCGGGCCCGCATGGTGCGGCCGCCCGGCGTGCCCGCCGGAAGCTTCAGCGTGACGGGCGGACCGCCCAGGGTCGGGACCCGGACCTCGCCGCCGAGGGCCGCCTCGGCGTAGGTGACCGGGACGGTGACGGTGAGGTTGTCGCCCCTGCGGCCGAAGACGGGGTGCTCCTTGACGTGCACGACCACGTACAGGTCGCCCGCCGGACCGCCCCGCTCGCCCGGCGTGCCCTTGCCGCGCAGCCGGATGCGCTGCCCGTCCGAGACCCCGGCGGGGATACGGACCTGCATCGTCCGCGAGGACTTGGCGCGCCCGGAGCCCTTGCAGACGTCGCAGGGGTCCTCGGCGATCAGACCGCGGCCCTTGCAGTCGGGGCACGGGTCGGTGAGCGAGAAGCCGCCGCCCGAGCCCCGGGCGACCTGCCCGGTGCCGACGCACGTCGGGCACACGCGCGGTGTGCCGTTCTTGTCGCCGGTGCCCGAACAGGCCTTGCAGGGGGCCTGCGAGGACATCCTGAGCGGCACGGTCGCGCCCTCGATCGCCTCGGTGAAGCTGAGGGTGACCTCGGACTCGATGTCCTGACCGCGCCGCGGCTGCGTACGCGTGCCGGCGCCCGGTCCACCGCCGGTGCGGTTGAACAGGCCGCCGAAGACGTCCCCGAGGCCGCCGCCGAAGCCGCCGGCGCCCTGGCCCCCGCCCTGGGCGCCGCCCCCGAAGAGGTCGCCCAGGTCGAAGTTGAAGGTGCCGCCGCCGCCCGCGCCCGGTCCCGGCCGGAAGCCGCCGTTGCCGAAGAGGCTGCGGGCCTCGTCGTACTCCTTGCGCTTCTTGGGGTCACCGAGGATGTCGTTGGCCTCGGAGATCTCCTTGAAGCGCTCCTCCGCCCTGACGTTCCCCTTGTTGGCGTCCGGGTGGTTCTCGCGGGCGAGCTTCCGGTACGCCTTCTTGATCTCGGCCTCGGTGGCGTCCTTGGGGACGCCGAGAACCTTGTAGTAGTCCTTCTCGATGAAGTCCTTCGTGCTCATCCCCGACGTCCCTCCTCTCGCGCCCTGCTGCTCACTTCGAGCTCAGCCCTCGTCCGGGCCACCGCTCTCCTTGTGCGCGCCGTCGTCCTTCGGCTCGGCGTCCTGCGCCTCGGCGGCGTCCTCGGCCGGCTTGACCGTCTGGGTGCCCGGCTGCGGCTCGGCGACCGCCACCCGCGCGGGGCGGATGATCCGTTCGCCGATCCGGTACCCGGGCTGCAGGATCGCCACGCAGGTCGTCTCGGTGACGTCCGGTGCGTAGGAGTGCATCAGGGCCTCGTGGATCGTCGGGTCGAAGGGCTCGCCCTCCTTGCCGAACTGCTGGAGGCCCATCTTGGCGATGACCGTCTCCAGCGAGTCCGCGACCGACTTGAAGCCGCCGACCAGTTCGCCGTGCTCCTGGGCGCGGCCGATGTCGTCGAGGACGGGAAGCAGCTCGGACAGGAGGTTCGCCACGGCGACCTCCTTGACCGCGACGCGGTCCCGCTCGACCCGGCGGCGGTAGTTCTGGTACTCGGCCTGGAGCCGCTGGAGGTCGGCCGTGCGCTCGTTGAGCGCCGTGCGCGCCTGGTCCAGCTGGGCCACCAGGCCCGCGTTCTCACTCGCGTCCCCGGCCGGGGCCGCCCCCTCTTCGGAGGCGGCCTGCGGCTCGGCGGCGTCAGGGGTGGCGCCAGAGGGGACGTCGGGCTTCTCGTCGAAGCCCGGGGTCTCCTCGGTCACGCCGCACCGTCCTTGCGCTCGTCGTCCACGATCTCGGCGTCGACGACGTCGTCGTCGGCCTTGTCACCGGCCTGGGCGCCCGCACCGGGGGCCTCGCCGCCGGCGGCCTGCGCGGCCTGGGCGTCGGCGTACATGGCCTGGCCCAGCTTCTGCGAGACGGCGGCGACCTTCTCGGTGGCGGTGCGGATCTCGGCGGTGTCCTCGCCCTTGAGCTTCTCCTTCAGCTCGGCGACGGCGGACTCGACCTCGGTCTTCACCTCGCCGGGGACCTTGTCCTCGTTGTCCTTGAGGAACTTCTCCGTCTGGTAGACGAGCTGCTCGCCCTGGTTGCGGGACTCGGCGGCCTCGCGGCGGGCGTGGTCCTCCTCCGCGTACTTCTCGGCCTCCTGGCGCATCCGGTCGACCTCGTCCTTCGGCAGCGAGGAGCCGCCGGTGACGGTCATCTTCTGCTCCTTGCCCGTGCCCAGGTCCTTCGCGGTCACGTGCATGATGCCGTTGGCGTCGATGTCGAAGGAGACCTCGATCTGCGGGACGCCGCGGGGCGCCGGCGGCAGACCGGTCAGCTCGAACATCCCGAGCTTCTTGTTGTACGCCGCGATCTCGCGCTCGCCCTGGTAGACCTGGATCTGCACGGAGGGCTGGTTGTCCTCGGCGGTGGTGAAGATCTCCGAGCGCTTGGTCGGGATCGTCGTGTTCCGCTCGATCAGCTTGGTCATGATGCCGCCCTTGGTCTCGATGCCGAGGGACAGCGGGGTGACGTCGAGCAGCAGGACGTCCTTGACCTCGCCCTTGAGGACACCGGCCTGGAGCGAGGCGCCGATGGCGACGACCTCGTCCGGGTTGACGCCCTTGTTGGCCTCCTTGCCGCCGGTCAGCTCCTTGACGAGCTCGGCGACGGCGGGCATACGGGTGGAGCCACCGACGAGAACGACGTGGTCGATCTCGGAGAGCTGGATGCCGGCGTCCTTGATGACGTTGTGGAACGGCGTCTTGCAGCGCTCCAGCAGGTCGGAGGTGAGCTGCTGGAACTGGGCGCGGGTGAGCTTCTCGTCCAGGTGCAGCGGGCCCTCGGCGGACGCCGTGATGTAGGGCAGGTTGATCGTGGTCTCGGTGGACGAGGACAGCTCGATCTTGGCCTTCTCGGCCGCCTCGCGCAGACGCTGGAGGGCCATCTTGTCCTTGGCCAGGTCCACGCCGTGGCCGGACTGGAACTGCTTGACCAGGTAGTCGACGACGCGCTGGTCCCAGTCGTCACCACCGAGGTTGTTGTCGCCGTTGGTGGCCTTCACCTCGACGACGCCGTCGCCGATCTCCAGCAGCGAGACGTCGAACGTACCGCCACCGAGGTCGAAGACCAGGATGACCTGCTCGTCCTTGTCCAGGCCGTACGCCAGCGCGGCGGCGGTCGGCTCGTTGACGATGCGCAGGACGTTGAGGCCCGCGATCTCACCGGCCTCCTTGGTGGCCTGGCGCTCGGCGTCGTTGAAGTACGCCGGGACGGTGATGACCGCGTCGGTCACCTTCTCGCCCAGGTAGGACTCGGCGTCCCGCTTCAGCTTCTGCAGCACGAAGGCGCTGATCTGCTGCGGGTTGAAGTCCTTGCCGTCCAGGTTGACCTTCCAGTCGGTGCCCATGTGGCGCTTGACCGAGCGGATGGTCCTGTCGACGTTCGTGACCGCCTGGCGCTTGGCGACCTCGCCGACGAGCACCTCACCGTTCTTGGCGAAGGCGACGACGGACGGCGTGGTCCTGGCGCCCTCGGCGTTGGTGATGACGGTGGGCTCGCCGCCCTCCAGAACGCTGACGACGGAGTTAGTCGTGCCCAGGTCGATGCCGACCGCACGTGCCATGGTGAATAACCTCCAGCGACTTGAGTGGAACAGGCTCAAGTGTGCATGACGCCCGGCACCGGGTCAACAGAGGTGAGCCGGGCAGACTCAACTCTTATCCGTTCCTTACGCGCAACGACGCGCTGAGCTGCGCATTTGCGCCACCACCGGCTCGACGGACCGGAAAAATCCCCCACGGGGAGGACGCGCCGCCCGGCACCTCCGGCCCCGGCGGGTCAGGGTGGCCTCAGCGACGCAGATCACCGCACGTCCGACTACAGTGCGGCAGACGATGGGGGTAGTCTCGAACGGACTGATTAAGTTACCGCTTAGTAATACCGCCCCCTCGTAACCTCGCAGGCCCGAGGAGCCCCCAAATGCAACTCGCCGCGATCATCGTGTCGCTGGTCCTGATCGTGGTCGGCGTCGCACTGTTCGGCCGCGCCGTCCTGCAGATCGTCACCTACATGCGGCTGGGCCAGCCGGTGCCGGCCGGAACGCGGACCAACGACCCCGTGGACCGCACCGTCACCGTGGTCAGGGAGTTCCTCGGCCACACCCGGATGAACCGCTGGGGCATCGTCGGTGTGGCGCACTGGTTCGTCGCGGTGGGCTTCTTCTCCCTGCTGCTGACCATCGTCAACGCCGTCGGCCAGCTCTTCCGGGCCGACTGGATCCTCCCGGTCATCGGCGACTGGGCGCCGTACAACGTCTTCGTCGAGTTCATCGGCACCATGACCGTGCTCGGCATCCTGGCCCTGATCGTGATCCGGCAGCTCAGCCACCCGCGCAAGCCGGGCCGCAAGTCCCGCTTCGCGGGCTCCAACTTCGGCCAGGCGTACTTCGTCGAGGCCGTCATCCTCGTCGTCGGCGTCTGCATCTTCATGCTGCACGCGCTGGAGGGGGCCCTCCACCACGTCGACGGTTACGAGGCGTCGTTCTTCATCTCGTACCCGGTCGTCTCCGCGCTCCGGGGCATGGAGCTCGGCACGCTCCAGAACCTCGTCTACTTCTTCGCCGGGCTGAAGATCGCGACCTCCTTCATCTGGATGATCACGGTCGCCCTGAAGACCGACATGGGCGTGGCCTGGCACCGCTTCCTGGCCTTCCCGAACATCTGGTTCAAGCGCGACGCGAAGGGCGGCACCGCCCTCGGCGCGCTCCTGCCGATGACCTCGGGCGGCAAGCCGATCGACTTCACCGACCCCGGCGACGACGACGTCTTCGGCGTCTCCCAGGTCGAGCAGTTCTCCTGGAAGGGCCTGCTGGACTTCTCCACCTGCACCGAGTGCGGCCGCTGCCAGTCGCAGTGCCCCGCCTGGAACACCGGCAAGCCGCTCTCCCCCAAGCTCCTGATCATGTCCCTGCGCGACCACGCGCACGCCAAGGCCCCCTACCTGCTGGCCGGCGGCGGCAAGACCATGGAGGGCGAGGAGAAGGCGTCCGAGGAGCAGCTCGCCGGGGTCCCGGCCGCGGCCCTCGCGGAGGCCGAGCGCCCGCTGATCGGCACCCTCGAGGAGCAGGGCGTCATCGACCCCGACGTCCTGTGGTCCTGCACCACCTGCGGCGCCTGCGTCGAGCAGTGCCCGGTCGACATCGAGCACGTCGACCACATCGTCGACATGCGCCGCTACCAGGTCATGATCGAGTCGGCGTTCCCGTCCGAGGCGGGCACGATGCTCAAGAACCTGGAGAAGAAGGGCAACCCCTGGGGCCTGGCCAAGAAGCAGCGCCTGGAGTGGCTCAAGGAGCTGGACTTCGAGGTCCCGGTCGTCGGCAAGGACATCGAGGACCTCACCGAGGTCGAGTACCTGTACTGGGTCGGCTGCGCGGGCGCCCTGGAGGACCGCGCCAAGAAGACCACCAAGGCCTTCGCCGAGCTGCTCCACATCGCGGGCGTCAAGTTCGCGATCATGGGCGGCGACGAGAAGTGCACCGGCGACTCCGCCCGCCGCCTGGGCAACGAGCCCCTGTTCCAGGAGCTCGGCATGGAGAACGTCATGACCCTCAACGCCGCCTTCGGCGAGGAGATGGACGACGACGGCAAGGTCACCGAGGAGTCCCGCAAGCCGAAGTCGGCGAAGAAGATCGTCGCCACCTGCCCGCACTGCCTCAACACCCTCGGCAACGAGTACCCGCAGCTCGGCGGCGACTACGAGGTCGTCCACCACACCCAGCTCCTCCAGCACCTGGTCGACGAGGGCAAGCTGACCCCGGTCACCCCGGTCGAGGGCATCATCACCTACCACGACCCCTGCTACCTGGGCCGCCACAACAAGATCTACACGCCGCCGCGCGAGATCATCGCCGCCGTCCCGGGCGTCCGCAACGAGGAGATGCACCGCCACAAGGAGCGCGGCTTCTGCTGCGGCGCGGGCGGCGCGCGGATGTGGATGGAGGAGCGGATCGGCAAGCGCATCAACAACGAGCGCGTGGACGAGGCCCTGTCGGTCAACCCCGACATCGTCTCGACGGCCTGCCCGTTCTGCCTCGTCATGCTCACCGACTCGGTCAACGGCAAGAAGAACGACGGCAAGGCCAAGGAGTCCATCCAGGTCGTCGACGTCGCCCAGCTCCTGCTGGACTCCGTCAAGACCCCGGCCGACCCCACCGGCGAACCGGAACCGGAGAACGAGCCGACGCCGGAGCCGGTGAAGTAGCCGCCGGTGAAGTAGCCCCTCCGGCCGCGTCCTCGACCGACACCCCCCGGGTTCCGTGCGAACCGGACCCGGGGGGTGTCGTCGCATCTCGAACACGTGCATCATTGCCCGGTCGTTGTCACCGGTGCCGGTGATACGGGTCGATACGGACGAGGTGAAGGTGCCCCCGCGAAAAAGCACCAGAAGCACGAAAAGCGCCAGAAACACCACCCTGGCCGGCACGGCCGCCGTCGGCTGCCTGCTGCTGCTCACGGCCTGCGGCCACGGCCCGGCCCACGCGGCCAAGGACGCCGCCCCCACCCCCGTGCGCGCCGCCGGGGCCCCCGCCCCACTGCCCGTCCCGCGCGGCACGGGCAGCGAGGTCCCGGACGACTTCAACGGCGACGGCCACCGCGACCTCGTCCTCGACGACCTGGTCAAGGCGGAGAGCCACGCCGACGACGCGGGCATCGGCATCGTCTACGGCTCGTCCCGCGGACTGGTGCCGGGAGCCCGGCAGTTGCTCACCCCGGAGAAGTACGCGGCGCCGGTGGGCGGCCGGACGCCCGCCGTCTTCGAGGCGGAGGCGAGCTGCGACCTCGACGGCGACGGCTTCACCGACCTGGTCGTCACCACCGACCCGCCCTACGACGGCCAGGGCCGTCCCCCGGTCCCCCTCCAGATCCTCTTCGGCTCCCCGTCGGGCCCGGCCGGCCGCGCGGTCCCGCTCGTCGTCCCCGACAAGGCCCGCTACGGCAACGACTGGCCGGAGCGTCCCGTGTGCGGCGACTTCGACGGCGACGGCGCCGCGGACCTGGTCCTCCACGCCTCCGCCGGCCGCCTCAGCCACCTGCGCGGCCCCTTCACCCGCAAGGGCGCCCCGCAGCGGGCCGACGCGCCCGTCCGGTCCCCCGGCGAAGCACCGACCGGCCCCGCCGCCGACGTGAACCGCGACGGGTACGACGACCTGGTCGTCCGCGCCTCGGCGGGCCCCGGCAAGGCGTTCGTCGTCCTGGGCGGCCCCGACGGCCCGACCCGCACCGGGGCCGCCCTCCCCGCCGGCGTCGACGTCGCCCTGGGGGCCTTCGGCAGGGGCGAGGCGCTGGACGCGGCCGTGGGCACCCCGGACGCCACGGCGCTGCGCTACGACCTGCCCACCGCCGCCCGGGGCACCCTCCGCGCCCCGGGTTCGACGCTCGACGCCGCCGACCTCGACGGCGACGGCCTGGGCGAGCTGGTCTCCAGCGGCTCCGGAGTACGGGTGTACCCCGGTCGCGGGGCGGGCCCCACGACCCGGGGCGCTGTCGCGGTCCGGCCGGCGGCGCCGGGCACGACGCGGGTGCTGGCGGCCGCCGACTTCGACGGCGACGGCCTCGCCGACCTCGTGCTGCGCACCCACCGGGGCGACACCCGGGACACCGTCGAGGTCCACCGGGGCTCGGCGAAGGACCTGGTGACCGCGGAGCCCTCGGTCACCTTCTCGACGGCGCAGTTCCTGACCCCGTAGGGGGCCGGCCGGGAGCCGGGCGGTTCCCCGCCGGTCCGCCTCGGGGAGGCCTCGGGGAGCACCCGTAGGGGATGTCACAGCTCGGCCGCAAAGGTCCCCCGAACGGCCGGACCCCGCACGTCACTCTCCGGGACCAGGTACGTTCGAAGGCGTGGCTGGATTCAGGATCGGACGCGGCCGGGACAACGGCGCTCCACACGCGCAACCACAACGCCCGCCGTACGGACAGCAGGCGCCCCAGGGACCGTCGTACGGCGGTCCGGCGACGCCTCGGCAGCCGTACCCGCAGCCTCCGTACGGGGGTGGCGCCCCCGGCGGCTCCCCGTGGCCCCAGGCACCCGGCGGCGGCCACGGCGGCGGACACGGGGAGCCGGAGTACTTCGGTGACGGCGGTTACGGCCCCGGAGGCCACGGCGGGCACCCCCAGCAGGCCCCGTACGACCCGTACGCGGCCAACAACCCGGGCCACACCCAGGCGTTCACGGTCGACGACCCCTACAACCAGGGCGACACCTACCGCGCCGGTTCCGCCCCGGCCCCCGGCCCGGTCGGCCCCCGCCTGCACTGGAAGGACCTCCTGAAGGGCGTGATCCTCGCGCCCAACCAGACCTTCCTCCAGATGCGGGACTACGCGATGTGGGTCCCGGCACTCGTCGTGACGTTCCTCTACGGCCTGCTGGCGGTCTTCGGCTTCGACGGCGCCCGCGAGGACGCGATCAACGCCACCCTCTCCAACGCCATCCCGATCGTCCTGACCACGGCGGTGGCGATGGTGCTGAGCGCCTTCGTCCTGGGCGTGGTCACCCACACCCTGGCCCGCCAGCTCGGCGGCGACGGCGCCTGGCAGCCCACGGTCGGCCTCTCCATGCTGATCATGTCCCTCACGGACGCCCCGCGCCTGGTCGTGGCGATGTTCGCGGGCGGTGACGCGCCCTTCGTCCAGATCCTCGGCTGGGCCACCTGGGTCGCGGCCGGGGCCCTGCTGACCCTGATGGTCAGCCGCTCCCACGACCTGCCCTGGCCGAAGGCGCTCGGCGCGTCCGCGATCCAGCTGATCGCCCTGCTGTCGATCGTGAAGCTCGGCACGTTCTAGCGGGCCGCCGGCCGCAGGCGTACGGAAGGGCCCCGGTGTGTGACGCACACACCGGGGCCCTTCCTTCCGTACGCCGGGCCGCCTCGCGGGTCAGGCGTCGAGCACCTGCCCGTCCCGCCGCACGACGGGAGGCAGCACGGACCACGGGAAGTTGATCCACTCGTCGGTCCGCTTCCACACGTACTCGCACTGGACGAGGGAGTGCGACTTCTCGTAGATCACCGCGCTGCGGACCTCGGCGACCGTGTCGAGGCAGAAGTCCCGCACCAGCTTGAGCGTCTTGCCGGTGTCGGCGACGTCGTCGGTGATGAGGACCTTCTTGTCGGAGAAGTCGATGACGTTCGGGACCGGCGCGAGCATGACGGGCATGTCGAGGGTGGTCCCGACCCCGGTGTAGAACTCCACGTTCACGAGGTGGATGTTCTTGCAGTCCAGCGCGTACGCCAGCCCGCCGGCGACGAAGACTCCGCCGCGGGCGATGGAGAGCACTATGTCCGGCTCGTACCCGTCGTCCGCGACGGCCTGCGCCAGCTCGCGCACGGCGACGCCGAACTGCTCGTAGGTCAGATTCTCCCGAACATCACTCATGCGCGCGTCCCGCCTGCGATCTTGCCGCTCATACCTGGGTCCGATGGAAGTTGAGGTAGGACCGGGAGGCGGTCGGCCCCCGCTGGCCCTGGTAACGGGACCCGTAACGCTCGCTGCCGTACGGGTGCTCGGCCGGCGAGGTGAGCCGGAACATGCAGAGCTGCCCGATCTTCATACCCGGCCACAGCTTGATGGGCAGCGTCGCGAGATTGCTCAGCTCCAGCGTCACGTGCCCGGAGAAGCCCGGGTCGATGAACCCGGCGGTGGAGTGCGTGACGAGCCCGAGCCGCCCGAGCGAGCTCTTGCCCTCGAGCCGCGACGCCAGATCGTCGGGGAGGGTGATCACCTCGTACGTACTGGCCAGCACGAACTCCCCGGGGTGCAGGATGAACGGCTCGTCGCCCTCCGGCTCCACGAGCCGGGTCAGATCCACCTGCTCGACGGAGGGGTCGATGTGCGGGTACCGGTGATTCTCGAACACCCGGAAATAGCGGTCGAGGCGCACGTCGATGCTCGACGGCTGCACCATGGAGTCGTCGAACGGATCGATCCGCACCCGACCGGAGTCGATCTCGGCCCGGATGTCCTTGTCTGAGAGAAGCACGCACCGAGGATACGCAAGGCGCGCGGAACAGCGACAACCGCCGCCGCGCCGCGCGCCAGGACCCGCTCTGCGTGTGTGCTGCCGCTCCCGCGCTACCGCTTCTGCGCACCCACGGGCACGGCACTCCGCAGCCGCGCACACCGCGGACATCGGACGAGCCGGCCGGGGCCGAGTCGCTCGGCCTGCTGCATCGGGAACGAGGTGGCGGTGAACACGTGCCCATCGGCACAGCGGACGACGGTGCGCTCCATCAAGTCCTTCAAGTCCCTTCCCCAAGAGCCGCGTCTGGCTTACTACCCTGACGACAAAAGCCACAGTACGGGATCAAAGAGACGACTCTCCAGGCGGCACTCCGCCCTCCCACGCACCCTCACCGGCGGCCCCACGGTACGCCCCAACCCCCGCCCGCCGCAGCCGCATCCACACCCCGGAACGACCGCCGGCCCCACGGTGCGAACACCGGGGGCCGGGCATGGGGTAGAGTGAGCGAGCGTCCAGACACCGGCCGCGGTCGGCGTCTTTCGCGGGTGTAGTTTAATGGTAGAACATCAGCTTCCCAAGCTGAGAGCGCGAGTTCGATTCTCGTCACCCGCTCTACACGAAACCCCAGGTCAGCGACCTGGGGTTTGTGTTTTGCCACTGCCTGTTGTCGTCCTTCGCGCGTCGTGCGCTCGACAGTCAGGCCGGTACCTTGTGCGGCGCTGCCCGGCTCAGCCGAAGTTCACGTCGCTGCACCACATGTAGGCCTGGTCGAGGTGCGAGGCCTGCCAGATCACGAACATGATGTGGTGTCCGGTGTAGCCGGAGGTCTGGACGGGGAACGTGATGTCCTGCGCCGGGGCGAAACGGCCGGTCTGCGTGATGAAGTCGAGGTTGCCCCAGCCCAGTGTCTGGGTCTTGGGGTCGAAGCCCTGCTTGCTCACGTAGACCTTGAAGTAGTCGGCACCGTGGGACGCCTGGTCGTACAGGTGGACCGAGAAGTTGTTGCCGACGGTGGTGGCCTTCCACTGCCCGGGCTTGTCCAGGCTGGCGTTCCTCGAGAGGTTGTTGCTGCAGAGCGTCCCGTCGGGGGTCTGCGCCTGGAACTGGCCACCGAGGCCGTCGCGGAGCGCGCTCATCCAGTTCCACATGGTGTCGGGGTTGGCCTGGAAGGCCTGCCAGCACATGGGATCTTCGGTCTGCATGGCCGGGTCCGTGTGGTTGCTGCCCCACGTCTTCCAGCACTGGTACGCCCGGGAGGCGGGGTCGACGATGGTGCCGTGAGCCTGGGCGGGGGCCGACCAGGTCAGTGCGCCGGCCACCAGGGCGAACAGCATGACGAGCGCCTGGAGAGGGCGACGGAGGGGCGAGCGCGAACGCCCGGTTAACGGACTCTGTGTGCGCATGTGGGGGGAACTCCTTCCAGTTGCAAGGCTGTTATGGGAGCGCTCCCAACGGTAGGACCTCCGGGTGAAATGTCAACGAAACGCACAAAGTTGATCACAGCGGCGGGCAACGAGCCGGGAATCGCCGGGCCTTTCAACTCACCTTCGCCGAGCGAGACGTCAGCTGTGAACCGCTGTGAACCTGCCACGGCGGCACCGGGACGTGCCCGACCGAAAGGGCCCGCCCTCTCATCCGGAGGAGCCTCGTTCCGCCAAGAGGCCGCGTCGATGCGCGGCCTCGTAGATCCGGACCAGCAGGAGAGCGCCTGCCTCCACGACCGGGTCCGCCCGGTTCCCGGCAGGCCCCGGAGTGCCCGTACGGGCGGACGAGCGCGGGTCACGCGGCGCGACCCGACGCGCACGACTGGTACAGCGCACGGCGTCTGCGTTTCTTGTTGGCCAGGCCGGTGACCGGGTGCCGTACCACCTGGCCAGCCATTCCTTGATGGCGGCCGAGGTGGCGGCGGCGTTGCGCTGCAGTGCCGGGTCGTGTCCCGCGTCAGGGATGATCTTGGTGTCGGCTTGGGGCCGGCAGGGTGGGCGCGCGGCTCGGCGGGGGCGAAGAAGAAGAGGTCGGGTCCGCCCACGACCGCCGACGTGGCCGGACGGTCACGCGGGCTCTGGCACCCGGCGGTGACCGGCGAGCACCACGAGTCCGCCGATGACGGCCAGGCCCATCAGGACGGTGCCGAAGAGAGTCGCCCCCGTGGGCAGTCCCACGGCGTCCATGAGGTAGCCCGTGGAGACCGGGAGCAGGCCCGCAGGGATGTAACCGCCCACGTTCAGCGCGGCGTTGGCCTCGGCGAGCCGCTGCGCCGGGACGGTGGAGTTGAGCAACGAGAGGCCGCCGAGCTGTCCCATGCCCTGGCCGGCCCCGGCCAGCAGTGCGGAGGCGACGAGCAGGGGGACCGACGAGGCGTGTACGGCGGCGACCAGCGCGGCCATGCTGACGGTCGTACTGATCGCACCGGCGGTCAGGATGGTGCGCCGGCGCAGCTTCTGCACGGCGAACTGGACGCCGGTGGCGGCGAGGAACATGGCGAACGCCACGGCTCCGGAGAGGATCCCGCTGGCGGTGCCGAGCAGTTCGGTCAGCAGCGTGGGACCGAGCGACAGCACGAAGGACGTGGCGGTGATGCCGGGGGCGAACACCGCGATGCCCAGGGCGAGGTGGATGCCGTTGCCGTGCGGTACGCCGGGCACACGCACCCAGGCGCCCTTCCCGGGCACGGCGGGACGGCGTACGGGCATGCGAAGGACGGTGAGGACCGCCGTGGCCAGCAGGATCGCCTCGACGACGAAGACGGTGACGGTGGGCGCCGGAAGCGTCTCGGACAGCAGGCCGGCGAGCAGCGGCCCCAGGCCGGCCCCGAAGACCATCGCGCACGAGGCAAGCAGCGCGGCCAGCCGCTTGCGCTCGGGGCCCGCCACGTCCGTCACGGCGGCCATGCCCGCGGAGACGACGGTGCCGACGGCGATCCCCGTGAACAGACGGGCGACGATCAGCGCGGCCACCGTCGTGGCCGTCGCGAAGATCACGCAGGCGGCCAGGGCGAGGGCGAGGGCGGGCAACAGCACCGGTTTGCGTCCCAGCCGGTCGGAGACGACACCCGAGACGAGCAGCGAGCCGAGCAGCCCGACGATGTAGAACGCGAAGACGACGGTCAAGGTGCCCTTGGAGAAACCGATGTCGCGCTGCCACAACATGTACAGCGGCGTCGCCGCGTTGGACAGGACGAAGACGGCGGTGACCGGCCACGCCGCCAGCCACACCCACCAGGTGGGCGTGCCTGCCGCGGGCCGCTCCGGCTGCGCGGGGCTCGCGGGGCGTTGCCTCTCGTCCACCGCATCGGGGGACACGGTCCGACTCTCCGACATGGGTGCTCCCTTCGGCAAGCTCAGTACGACTTCATTCGAACTTAGCATGCAGTACGATTGAACTCGTACATGAGATTCACGGTTTAGGGAGCCACCCATGTCGTCCACGGCTCAAGAGGTGCCGGTCGTCAAGGAGCTGCCGGAACCCGAGGGGCTACCGGAACCGCTGCCCGAGCCGGCGGTCGAGGACTTGCGCCTGGAGACGGTTCTGGCGGCGTTGAGCGATCCACTGCGACTGCGGATCGTGCGCAAGCTCCTTCTGGAGTCCGAGGCGTTCGACCACTCCTGCGGCTGGTTCGGCCTCGACCGCCCCAAGTCCTCCCTCACCCACCACTTCAAGGCCCTGCGCGAAGCCGGCATCACCCGCCAACGCCAGTACGGACTGGAGCGCCGCAGCCACGTCCGCGTCGCCGACCTCAACGCCCGCTTTCCGGGACTCCTGGCCCTGGTGGCGGCCTGGACACCGGACACGCCGTGAACTGACGGCACATCGGGGCGAGACGTCCGCAGCGGCCATCGGCCTGGCCGCGTGGAACGAGCTTCCGTGCGCTCCCCCGGCGCGACTTCGACCACCCGCCGAACGCGCAGGGCGCCGGGCTCAGGCTCGCCGCGTGCGCAGCAGGCGTTCCGTTCTGGCGTCCAGCTCCGCGCGCTCCCGGGCCGCGCGTTCCGCCTGGGCCGTGCGGTACCGGTGTTCCAGGGCCCGCGTGCGGTCACCGGTGTCCAGCTCGACCCGGTGGCGCTGCACCTCCTGCTCCATCCGCGCGCACTCGTGCCGTACCTGGAGCTCCTCGGCGTGCAGGCGGCGGCCGGCCTCGAAGCTGGCGCCGAGGAGGGTGTCGTACGTCGTGCTGCCGCTCATGAACTTGGCCAGGACCGGCAGGGCGTCGAAGCCCAGGAGCAGCAGGTGCAGGACGATCGTCAGGAACAGCGCGAAGCCGTCCGAGCCGGCCACCTCCTTCAGGCCGTGCGCCCGGGTCAGGATGCCGCCCGTGTCCAGGTCGGCCGCGCGTTCCCGCGTCTTGGTGTCGATGGCCCGCTGGAGCAGCGGCTGGTAGGTCTCCGCGGCCTTGCTCTTCTTCTCCGCGAGGCGCCGGCCCTCGGCCCGCAGCTCCGCGAGCTGCTTCTCGTACGTGCCGATCCTGCTGTTCCCGCGGTACGTCGAGGAGTCCGCGCGGGCCCGTTCGCAGGTGATGGTGACGTCCCTGACCCCGCCCCGCCAGATCCAGTTGTCCCGGCCGCACAGCTCCTGCTCGGTCGCCATCTTCTCCCTGAGCGTCTTGTTGACCGACGCCACCTGCGCCTCGAGGGTCTTGGTCCGGGACTCGTTGCTCGCTGTCTGCTCGGCCAGTTCCGCCGGCGAGCCGGCCACCTTGAGCTGGTAGCGGCGGCACTCCGGGCGGTCCGCCGTGGAGGCGCCGTCCGTCGGGTTGCAGGCGACCAGCATGCCCCGGTAGCCGGCGACCTTCTGGTCGTTGCCGACGGCGATCTCCTGGCGGATCTCCTTGTCGAAGATCTGGAACAGGATCGGCTCCGCGATGAACAGGCCCAGCAGCACGGAAAGCAGCAGGCGCAGGCCGAGCGACCACTTCTTGACCGCCGTGCCGTGGGTGCTGGAGACCAGCCAGCTGTCCATCACCAGGACCACCCAGAACCAGACCGCCGCCACCGCGAACACGGCGAGAAGCGGCAGGTCCGAGCGGAAGCTGCCGAGCGCGAGGGCCATGGAGAGGGCGCCGACCACGGCCGTGTTCAGGACGATCGCGCCGTACCAGGTGTAGCGGGTGCGCTCCTCGGGCACCCACGCGAGCAGCTCCTCCCGGATGCCGATCAGGCCGCGCAGCCGGGCGGCCGGGCCGGTGGCCGGCGGGAGCGGGCGGACGGAGCCGCGGTCGTCGTAGTCGGTCCGCGTGCTGTCGGACGGGCGCAGCGGGGTGTCAGTGGCCAAGGCTCGCCTCCGAGTCGGTGCCCCCGAGGTCGAGGTCGCCGTCGTCGTCGTAGTCGATGTCGATGTCCGGGTCGCCGCGGCCCCGGTCCGGCCGGTCACCCCGCTCGGGCACCTTGGCGGCGCCCTCCAGCTCACCCTTCGCGTCCCCCTGCGTCATCCCACGCCCGTCGGCGCTCTGCTTGTACGGCACGTCGCCCACGCCGTTGATGAACTCGCCCGCGTCGCGCGTCACGCTGTCGAACAGGCCCCGTTCGATGGCCTGCCTGCTGAGCTGGGCCTTCACGTCGAGTACGTCCTTGGCCCACTCCCGCTCGTGGCTCTGGAGCCGCTCGGCGTCGGCGCGTTCCTCCTGGCGACGGCGCAGCGCGTCCTCGTGCTCCAGGTCCCAGCGGCGGGTCTCCTCGCGACGCCGGTCCGCCGCGTCCTCGCGTTTCTCGGCGCGGTTCAGCTCGTACCGCCGGTCCTCGCGCTCCAGGTTCCAGCGTTCGTCCTCCCGGTCGAAGGACCGCCGCTGGAGGTCGGCCTCGCGGTCGGTCTGCTTGCGGCTGTCCAGCCGTTTGGCGAGTTCGTCGGCGGTGATGTCGCCGTTGCGCCAGGCCAGGAAGTCGGCGGCGCTCGGGTCGGCGCCGATCAGCGCGAAGTCCTCCCCGAGTTCGGCGCGTGTGAAGCGGTTGCGCTGGGCCTGCTGGGCGAGTTCGTACTGCTGCTGTTCGGCGCCGGCTTCGCGCTCGTAGCGGCTGCGCAGCGTCTCCTCCTCCTGCCGGTGGTGTTCCTTGCGCAGGGCGGTGGTGTTCCGCAGCTCCTCGCGCCTGATCTCCAGCTCGGTCTCCAGCAGGGCCCGGCGCAGCGCCGCCTCCTGCTCCCGCTCCTCCCGCTCCCGTGTCCATTCCAGCTTGCGGCGGTCCTCGTCCTCCTTGGCGAGGGCGTCGGCCAGCTCCGTCGGCGTGAGGACCTCGACCACTCCGTGCCGGGCGCGCAGCCCGGACAGCACCGCCGGACGCATCTCGTGGTAGGCGGTCAGCCGGGCGTCGATGCGGTCGCGGACGGCGAGCGAGTCGACGATCGGCCGGTCGCTGCCCTCCTCGACGAATCCGGGCACCGCCCGCAGATGGGCCAGGAGCAGCGCCTCCACGTCCGTGACCCCGTCGCGCACGACCGCGCACGGGTCGGTGACGGTGCAGTAGAAGGTGGTCCGTACGGTGAAGTCGCCGGCCTCGGCGGACGGGATGCGGGTCTCCACCTCGACGGGCACCTCGACCCGCCGGTCGACGACCGTGACCGAGCTGGCCGCGACCACCGTGGGGTCGTCGGACCGCAGTTGCCCGTGGTCCTCGACGTATTGCTCGCCGACCCGGAAGACCCGCACCTGGTGCGCGGCGACCCGGGGCAGTTCGTCCTCGTCCCGCATCACGCGCCGGCTCAGAAGGCCGCCGCGCCTGGCGGCACGTCCGTACTCGCGCTGCTCGACGAGCGGGTAGTTCTCTGCCATACCTGTCAGTCCTCCGTGCTCAGTACGGCGTCAAGGAAGGTGTCGGTCAAGTGAGCCGGAGCGGCTGCGTCGGCGCGGTTCCCGGCCGGTTCCAGGACGGCCCGCAACGCCGGGCGTTCCTCCGGGCGCAGGGCGGCCCCGACGGCCGCGCCGAAGTCGGCGGCGACCCGCTCGGGGTCCTCGGACACGGCGGACAGTGCCCGCAGGGTGGCCCGCACCCCCTGCAGGGCGCGGGCCCGGCGCGGCAGGTTGCCCAGTACGCCCGCCCACAACTCGCCGATTTTCTCGGTCTGTTCGGGGTGGTGGACCAGTACGTCGGCGCAGACCGGGCGGCCTGTACGCGCGTCCCGCGCCCGCAGGACGGTCAGCGTGGTGTCGAGGATGCCGTCCTTGAGGTGACCGGCCAGCGTGTCGCGCAGGGCGCGCAGCCGGTAGGCGAGCGGCCGGAACACCGCGCCGGTGTCCTGCCGGCACTCCGCGAGTACGGCGACGAGCCCGGCCAGCGCGAACGCCGCCTCCGCGCCCCGGCCGCCGTGCCGGCCGGCCAGCCGCAGCAGCGTGTGTACGGCGTCCGTGGGGAAGCGCACGCCGAGGGCACCGCTGAACGCGGCGACCGCCGTCGACCGGAGCTGCGGATCGTACGAGCGCGCCCAGCCGCGGGCCACGGTGAGCGCCACGGCGGCGAGGCTCTCGTCGAGGCACATGCACTGCAGCACCAGCGTGGCGGTGGACCGCCCGGCGGAGCCCGCGACGCCGGACGCCCAGGGGTGCAGATAGTTCTCGGCGACCTCGTCGAAGGCGGACGGGGTGAGCAGCGCCAGCCCCTGGGCGACGGACAACTGCATCTCCAGGCCGGCCCGGCCGCTGCGCAGCAACTCGGTCAGCCAGTCCCGGACGCCGTTCCAGTACGCCGTCGAGCGTGTGGCCCACAGTTCCCGCAGCACCCACTGCCGGTACTGCGGGTGCGGGAAGACCAGCGCGGTACGGGTGAGCGCGCCGCTCTTGCGCTCCTCGACGGCGACGAGACTGTTGCGGGTCAGCGACAGGCGCCGGTCGGCGGCGCGCCGGGCGGCCTCGGCCGCCGCCGCCTCGTCCACCGGCTCCGGGAACGCGGGGGCCACCCATTGCTCCAGCCACTGCTGGCAGGTCTCGAAGTCGCGGTAGCCGGCACCGGTGACGAAGGCGAGCGTCGTGACCTCGGCCCACTCCTGCGGCGAGCGGTCCTCGGCGAACCAGTCGCGCACGGGTGCCGCCGCGCCGCTGCCGCACTCCCTCCACACCACGTCGGGCTCGTCGCCCCGGCCGATCCGGTCGGCTGCCGCGACGACTTCCGCGATGCGGCATCCGGCGGGGATCAGCTCCACGGAGCGCTCGACGGTTTCCGGGGCGCACCGCGCGCGCGTGAGCCGCACCCGCAGCACGGCCGCCAGGTCCGGTATCTGCCAGGGCACATGCCGTACGGACTCGGGGGGCCGCCCCTGCACCTCGTGCACGGTCGTCACCACCAGGTGCGCCCCGTGCTCACGCACGGTGTCCCGTACGCGCCGCCAGTCGAAGTCCGCGCTTCCGGACGGCTTCTCGTGCATCCGGTCGAGCAGCACGTAGCCGACGCCCTTCGTGAACTCCACGCGCCCGTTGGCGAGTTCCTCCAGGCTGCGGCCCGGCGAGAGCACCACGTACTCGCTGCCCCCGGCGGCGGTGGCGACCAGCGCCACCGCCGCCGCGCGCTTGCCCGTGCCGGGTGGACCGACCAGGACGACCACCCCGTCCCGCTGGAGAGCCGTCACGGCCTCCTCGAAGCAGGCGGGCTCGACGTACGAGGCGAGCACGGCGTCCGCCTCACCGGCATCGAGCCGCCCGACGGCACGGCGGCGGGCGTTGGCGGAGTCGGCGACACCGATGCCGAAGTGGATCTCCGGGGCGTCCAGGGCGCCGAGGAAGTACTGGTTGACGTTGTTGTGGTGCACCTGGCCCGCGGAGGCCCGGGCTTCCTCTCCGGCCTTCTTCCGCCCCACGGCGTCACCTGTGTCCTCGCCGTCCGGGGCGGCGGCCGCGCCGGCCTCCCCGGGCTGTGCGGACTCCCCGGAGTCCTGCGGTTCCCGGGGTTCCTGCGGGCCGCTCTCGCCGTCGGCTGCGGCCGTGGGGCCGACGGGCCCGGGCGTCGCCGTGTGCGCCGGACCGGACGTTTCCGGGGCCGTACCGGCGGGCCGGGTGCCGGCCTGGCCGGCCTGTTCGCTCTCTTGCTCGTCCATCCTCAGCCGTCACTCGGTTCCGTCGGATTCAGTTGTGGATCCCGAAGACGACGCGCTCGGCGTGAATAGTTCCGTGATTGACGGTAACTGCCGTCTGTCCTGGGGCAGTTGGCGCATTCACGGGGCGTGCGCCGTCGGCTTCACCACCCCCGCCGCCGGCGCGGACGCCGTCTGCGTCACCCGTGGAGCCGCCGTCCGGAACCAGCTCCCGCGGGTCCGCCCCCGGCACCCAGATCCACGCCCGCCCCGTGTACTCCTTCTCGGCGACCCGCACCTCGTGGAACTCCCGCGCCCGGAAGGTCGTGTACGCCTCGCGCACCACGTCGTTGAAGACGGTCGCGGAGACGGCGACCGCCAGACAGGCGTCCGGGACCGCGGCCAGGGCCGACCGCAGCACCGCGCTGTCCAGGATCCGTCCGATCTCGACGGGTGCCCGGCCCACGAAACCGTTCGGCGCCGACGACGCCGTGCCGAAGTGCACGGCGGCCCTGAGCCGGAGCCACGCCTCCGGAAGCCGGCCGTGGTTGAAGGCCCGCAGGCCGGCGTCGAGCCGGCGCATGAACGGGTCGACGAGGGCGGGTTCGGAGGACCCGTCCGGCAGGACCGCGAGCACCGAGTCGCCGCCCACCTGCGTGTCCCAGCGCTCCCGGTCGAGGCCGGCCGTGTCGGCGGCCTCGGCGAGCAGCCGCGGGATCGCCTCCTGGAACTGGCGTTGCGTCAGTACGTCGACGCCGCCGTACCCCTTGGCATCGACCGCCAGCAACAGTCTGCGACCGAACGTTCCCATGATCGAACTCTCCGCTCGTTTCCTTGGAGTCCCGCTCCGTGACCGTGCGTCCAGGGCACGCGCTGGACACACCGGCGTCCGCTCCCCCGACACCGCGGACGCCGGCACGCCAGTCGTACACGCCGCACGAACGGTCAGACCCCGTCGAAGTACGGGATGCGGGAGGGGGCGGAAACATACTGCGGCTGCCGGGAGTTACGGGCCGGTACTCCTGCGGCGAGGTCGATTACCGGTCAGTGCGGGATCCCGCACAAATGAGGGATCCCGTCGCACGGACCGGTGCTTACTGGTGTCCCGGCCGGATCGCCTGACCGCAGGAGGAACGCGTATGCCGCCCACCGGTACCGACCCGGAGCACCGTCCTGAGCAGTACATGTTCGGCGCCCTGCAGGCCACGCACCAGCACGCCGACACCAAGGCCGGGATCCTGGCCGCCGCACAGGCCGCGCTGGTCGGCACCGCGGGCTCCTGGAGCGGACAGGCCCTGCACATCGCGCAGAGCGGCGGTGTACGGGGCGTAGTGACCGGAAGTCTGCTGCTCCTGTTCCTGTCCGGACTGCTCGGCGGCGTCGCGTCCCTGGCCGCGGCCCTGCGGCCCCGGGTACTGCGTCCGGGCGGCGTCAACCACTACAGCTTCGCCCACCTCGCGACCGGGCCGGACATCCTGCCGCCGGCCGGCCACGGCGACGAGGAGAAGCGGCTGCGCCAGGAGTCGCTGGGCCTGGAGTTGTCGAGCACGATCCGCTTCCTGGCGCGGGTGGCCGTGCGCAAGTACCGGTGCCTGACGGCGGCGGTGCTGTGCACGGCGGCGATGGGCGTCAGCGCCGGGCTGCTGGTGGCGGCCCGCCCGCTGCTGGCCTGACGGCCCGGCGTCAGTCCTGGGGCAGGTCCGCCACCTGCTTGAGCCGGGCGAGGTCCCGGATCGTCGTCGAGCGGTACCCGGTCTCCAGCAGTCCGCCCAGGCGCAGTTCCCTGAGTCCCTTGTGGACCGTCGTCTCGGCGGCGCCGGTGAGCGCGGCGAGTTCCGGCTGGGTCAGGCGGCAGCCGACGACCACTCCACCGTCCGCCGGCCGGCCGTAGGCGGTCGCCAGTTCCACCAGCAGCCGGGCCAGGCGGACCTTGGCCGGGTAGCCGCGGAAGTCCAGGCGTCGGCGGTTGGCCCAGCGCAGCCGGTCGGCGATGATCCCGGTCAGGGCCACGGACACCTCCGGCCGCCGCATCAGCAGTTCGTGCAGCGCGCCGGGCTGGAGGATCCGCGTCGTCATCGGGCCGCAGGCCGTCACGGTCGCCGAGCGCGGTGCCGAGCCGTCCACAGCCGCCATTTCGCCGACGGTGTCACCGCCTACGCGGACGGCGAGAAGCGAGGTCTCGCCGTTCTCCACGCGTGCGGTCACCTTGGCGAAGCCGGAGAGCAGCAACAGGGCGTGCCGGTCGGTCGCACCCTCGCTCAGCAGTACGTCACCGGCCTCGAACCGCTTGCGCACCCCCAGTTCCAGCAGATCCTGCCGCGCCTGCGGCGACAGCACCCCCAGCAGACTTCGCGCGGGCCATTCCACGGAGCTGTACGGCATGAGCGGTCCTCCCCGGCTCGACGGACACCCGCAGATCCTGCCCTCTGCCTTCCGCCCCGGCGACCGGTCCACGCAATCGGCGCCTTCCTCAAGTCGTCCTGTCCGGTTTTGCCCGCGTGGCAGCCGTCACCGGTCGGGCACTTCGGTGCTCGTCCAAACCGTGGGTCATTCGCGTCTCTGCGCGGTCGGGATCCGGCGGCGGGTGCCGTCCGCCGGGGGCGGCGGCGTCCGGACCAGTTCGCGTTCGAGCTCGTCCAGGGCCCGGCGGGCCTCCTCGATGCGGTGGGCCAGTGGCGAGCGCTCGGCGGGTTCCGCGGTGGGCCGGGGCTCCGACGTGGCCGCCCCGTCCATCGCGCGGGCCTCGTCGAGGGAGGTGATGACGACACCGATGAGGACGTTGACGAGGACGAAGGAGGCGAGGAGTACGTAGGAGCCGTAGTAGAGGAGGCTCCAGCGGGAGATGTCCAGGCCGCCGTGGACGGCGTCGCCGATGCCGTCCAGGGTCATCAGGAGGAAGAGGGTGAGCACGGCGCGGCCGATGGAGCCGTAGTGCTCGGGATCGTGGCTGCCGAAGAAGACCCAGCCCACCATCGCGTAGACGTACAGCAGCAGTGCGCCGACGAGGAGGAAGCTCAGGGTGCCGGGCAGGCTGCGGACCACCGCCACGAGCACGATGCGCAGTTGGGGCAGGAAGCGGGCGGTCCGCAGGACCCGGGCCAGGCGCAGCAGCCGCAGGACGGTGGTGTTCTCGCGCACGACGGGCAGGAACGCGCACAGGACCACGGCCAGGTCGAAGAGGTTCCACGGGTCCTTGAAGAAATCTCCGGGACGATCGGCGTGCGCGGCCAGACGCAGCACGATCTCCACGGTGAAGGCGGCCAGGCAGACGTGCTCGGCCAGCCGTAACCAGTGGTGCCAGGCGGCGACGATCCCGGAGTAGGTCTCGGCGCCGAGGAGCGCGGCGTTGGCGAGGATCAGGGAGAAGACGGTGACCGCGAACCAGCGGGCCTGGACGACAGCCGTGCAACGACGGGCCAGGACCGCTCGGGCACGGGAGAACTGCTGCTGGGGCATGTGCTGCCCTGCCTCCTTCACATGGCGCGACTCACCGCTCGCCCACTCGCCGATGAGGGGCCGATGCGGTGAGCGATCACGCCGCAGGAGGTTTTCTACAGCACTGTAGACAGCGGTGGACGGGACGGTCCGGTCACCGGCCGCCGCCGGACCCGTACCGGTACCAGCACGAGGCCGCCGCCGTCCAGGGGGACCGTGCCCGCCTTCGGCTCGGGTGGGCCTCAGGCCCGGAGCACCTGCCTGCCGTAGCGACCGCGGGGGCCCGCGCTCCTACTGTGGCGTGGCATGCCAACCTTCTTATCCCCTTCGCGGACCCGCAGGCGTTTCGGGCTCCTGGCACTGGTGACGGCCACCGTGCTGGCCGGTGTACCCGCGGCGGCCGCGCGGGCGTCGGGCTCCGCCGCGGGCGACGACTGCGGCGGGCGCGAGCAGACCCGCCGGGCGCTGCGCGTCCTCACCGACCACGACGGCATCACCGGGGCCGCGGTCCTGGTGACCGACCCCGCCGCCGACGGGCCCTGCGGGCGCTGGACCGAGAGCGCGGGGACGGCGGACCTGCGCACCGGACGCCCGATGACCGCCACCGACCGGCTGCGCGTGGGCAGCGTGACCAAGACGTTCACCGCGGCGCTCGTCCTCCGGCTCGTCGCCGAGCACAAGCTCTCGCTGGACGAGCCCGTCGGCCGGCGGCTGCCCGGGCTGCTCGACGGGCCCGGCCACGACGGGCGCCCCATCACCGTGAGGCAGTTGCTGCAGCACACCAGCGGACTGCCCGACTACCTCGACGCCCCCGAGTGGGCGCACCCCGAGCGGCTGCGGTACCGGCACTTCGAACCGCGCGACCTCGTCGGGCGGGCGCTCGAACTGCCGCGCCCGCCGCAGGACACCTGGCACTACGCCACCACCAACTACCTCGTCCTCGGCCTGCTCGTCCGCGAGGTGACCGGCCGCAGCGCCGAGGCGGAGATCGAACGCCGTTTCATCAAGCCGCTGGGGCTGCACGACACGTACTGGCCCGGTGACGGCACCCGTGTCCGGGGGCCGCACTCGCGCAGCTACTTCACCCGCGCCGACGGCGACCGCGTCGACGGCACCGACTGGAACATGACCTTCGCCGGTGCGGGCGGCGCCCTGGTCTCCTCGCCGGGCGACCTGACGCGGTTCGCCACCGCCCTGCTCGACGGCCGGCTGCTGCCCCCGGCCCAACTGGCCGAGATGCGGCGCACGGTGGCGGCCGACCCCGACCGGTTGTGGCCGGGCGGCCGCTACGGGCTGGGCCTGATCTCGACGCCGCTGTCCTGCGGCGGGGCGTGGTGGGGGCACGCCGGCACGGTGCCCGGCGGTCACCGGGCGCTGGTCGCGGTCGGCCCCGGGGGCCGGAGCGTCGCCGTCGCCCTGAACACGGTGCCCGGCACGCTCCCGGCCGAACTCGATTTTCTCGACGTCGTCGACACGTCCCTCTGCGGGGACGGGACTTCGGAAAGGACGCACCCATGAACGGCTCCCTGTACCGGCTCGCCTCACGCACCGCGACGGGGGTCGCCCTGTGCCTGGCCGGTGCGCTCACCCTCACCGCGTCGCCCGCGGCGGCGCACGGGCCCGGCCCCGCGACGGCCGGCGCCGACCCCCTCGCCCGCTACCACCGGCAGCACCTCGACTGGAAGAGCTGTCTGCTCGGGCCCGACGACGAGATGGGCAAGGAGCTCCAGCAGGCCGGCGCCCAGTGCGCCGACGTCACCGTCCCGTTGGACTACGACGCACCGGACGGCCGCACCATCACCGTCGCGATCTCCCGGATCCGGGCCACCGGCACCGCCCGCCGCGTGGGCGCGCTGCTACTCAACGGCGGTGGCCCCGGCGGCCAGACCATCGGCGACCCGCCGTGGGTGCGCGCGGCGATGAAGCAGGTCGGTGAGCGCTACGACGTGGTGGGCGTCGACCCCCGTTTCGTCGGCCGCAGCACGCCGCTGGACTGCCACTGGCCCACCGGCTCCTTCATACGCGGCGCGGGGTCCGGCCGGGCGGGATTCGACCGGTCGGTGACCGTGGCCGAGGACCTCGCCGACCGCTGCCGGGCCGCCGCCGGCGACGTCCTGCCGTACGTCACGACCCGGAACACCGCGCGCGACATGGACGTCGTGCGCGCCGCGCTCGGCGAGCGGCGGATCTCCTACCTCGGGTACTCGTACGGCACCTACCTCGGCCAGGTGTACGCCACGATGTTCCCCGGCCGCACCGACCGGGTCGTGCTCGACGGCGTCGTCACCGCCGACCGCTACAACCCCCGGCTGCTGCGCGGGGCCGAGCCCGCCAACCGGCACGCGCTCCGGGGCTGGGCCGCCTGGGCGGCCGCCCGCGACGCCGACTACGGACTGGGCCGTACGCCGGGGCGGGTGCTCGCGGCCGTGGAGCGGATCCAGGCGGCGGCCGGGCGGACGCCCCTGCGGGTCGGCGGGTACCGGGTGGACGACCAACTGCTGCCCGTGGTCCTCCTCAACGGTCTCTCGCAGGACAACGACGCCGCCTACGCCGATCTCGCCCGGGCCGTACGGGACCTGCGCCGCGCCGCGGACGGCCGCACGGTCACGCCCTCGCCGTGGCTGGCCGCCGCGCTCGGGTTCGTGCTGACCGGGTCCGACTCCGCGTACGGCAGCGCCCAGACGGCGATCCTGTGCGGGGACGCCCCGGCGCCGCGCTCCCCCGGGGTGTACTGGCGCGACGTCCAGCGCTCCCGCGCGGCGTACCCGCTGTTCGGTCCCGTCACCAACAACATCGGCCCCTGCGCCTTCTGGGACCCGCCGCGCGAACGGCCCACCACGGTCCGCGACGACCTCCCGGCCCTGCTGGTGAACGCGACGGGCGACCCGCGCACGACCTACGACAACGCGCGGTCGCTGCGCCGCACGTGGCCCTCCTCGCGCCTGGTCACCCTCCGCGGCGCGGACCAGCACGCCGTGTACGGCGTCTTCGGCAGCGCGTGTGCCGACGCGGCGGTCAACAGCTACCTGGCCACCGGCCGGCTGCCGGCCACCGACGTCACCTGCGACCGGCCCTCCGGCTGAGGACGGCGGACCGGCCGACCGGCCGGCCGGCGGACAAGTCGCGCACAAGGGGCCAGTTGCCGGCAGCCTCGCGGGCCGGAACACTGCCGGGTGCCGTACGGGCGGGCGGGGCACGGCCGGTGGCATCCTGCGCCCATGAGCGTCGGCGAGGAAGTGATCTGCCGCTCCGGCCGCACCCGCCCCCTGCGGATCGTCGCCCGGGCGGGCGCGGCCGGGGCCGTCCTGGCCGCGGGACGCCTGGTGTACTCGGGCACACTCGTGGACTGGTGGGTGGCCGGCGGGCTGCTGGCCGCCCTGGTGGGTGCCGGAGCGCTCCACACGGCCACCCTGGAGGTGCGCGCGGACGCGTACGGCGTGCACACCGGCTCGCGGTTGCGGCGCCGCCGGAGCGTTCCGTGGCACGACGTCGCCGACCTGCGCGTGCACATCCAGTACGGGAGGCACGGGGAGAAGTACCACCGCGCCGGTGTGCTGACCCGGGACGGCCGGACGCGGCGGCTGCCCCTCCCGCTGTCCGTGTCCGCCGAGGACCGGCCGGACTTCGACGCGACGCTGGACGCGCTGCGGGCACTGCACCGCCGGTACGGGGAACCGGAGTCGGACCACCTCGTCGTCCTCTCCAGGCACACCGCCGGGCGCGGGGTCGCCGTGCCCGTGGTCCTGTGCGTGCTGCTGCTCGCGGGCGCGGGGCCGGCCGCGTGGTTCGTGCCGGTCACCGGGGCGACGAAGGAGGCGTGGACGTCGGCCGTCCCGTGCCCCGCGGGCACGCCGCCCGCCGAGCGCCGCGAGTGCCTGACCACCGTGGACGCGGTGATCGCGCGGACCGAGGCGAGCGGGGGGAAGCAGGCCGGCCGACTGTACTTCGCCGACGGCCGGCCCGTGGACCGGATCGCGGTGACCCGGCAGGCGGCCCAGGAGTTCCGGGCGGGCGACCGGGTCGAACTCACCCTGTGGCGCGGCCGGGTGAGGGTGGTCGCCGGGGAACACCACGTGTGGCGGGAGTACTTCTCCGGTGCCGGACCGGTGGCCGTCCTCGCGGCCGGACTCGCCCTCGCCGCCGGCTGGCCGGGCGCCCGGGTGCTGGTGCACCGGCGCGGGCGACGGCTTCCCGACGACGAGGTGCTGCCGTCGGTGCTGCCGTTCCTGGGCGTCCTGGCCGTCACGGCGCTGTGGCTGCTGCCGCTGTGCTACCTCCACCCCCTCGGGCTCCCGGCCTCGGCCGGGCCCCTCGCATGGGCGGCGGCGGGGATGCTCGGCACGGCGGGCCTCCTCGTCCTGGCCTGGCGTGCCACCCGGGTCCGGACGCCCCGTCCGGCCGCGGCGCCGGAGGAGGGAAGGGCCGGTGAGGACGTGTTCCTCGCCGCGCGGTTCCTGGAGAGCACCGACTACAACCCCGACCGCTTCGGCACCCACGTCGTGTTCGGCGGCGGCCCGCCCGCGGTCGTTCCCCACTCCGGCCCGGGCCGGTTCGCGGCGCGGGAGATCCCGGTGCGGCGGCTGTCCGCGGGGCGCGTACGGCGGTTGCGGGGCGGCGACGGCGAGGCCGTACCCCGCGGCTGGCACGTGGCCGAACTCGACGACGCGGGCCGGCCCGTCCGCCTTGCCGCCGCCCCGGCCGACCTGACCCGCGTCCTGCGCGCGCTGGCCGCGGCGCGGGCGTCGGCGGACACGGCGTCCCCGGAGACGGCGCCCGCCCGGCCCGCGTCCGGCGGGACCGCGCCCACCGGGACGGCGCCCACCGGGACCTGACGGGCCGTGACAACCGCCCGGCACCGTGTCGGGTTGTCCGCGAACTCCCCCGGAATTGTCCGTGATCGGTAACGGGCGGATCCCCCGGCCGGTTCCTGCCGTCCTGTCATGTGGTTCCCGGCGCGAGCGGGGACCGGCGGCGAGGAACTACGCGAAGGCGGGGCGGCGGACATGGCGCGGCACGGTGCTGGACGGGGCTGGTACGGCAAGGTGGTCGGGGCGGCACTCGGTGTCACGGTGCTCGCCGTCGGGGCGTCGGTGTGGACCGCGCAGGCCGACTCCGCCGGCGACGGTGCGACGCCGCAGGTGTCCGCGCCGGCCACGCCGGGCAACGACGCCTCGCCGGTCGACGTCGGCATCGCCCACGCCTCGGACGCGGGACCGCGCGGCGTCAACATCACCATCGACGACGGTCCCGACCCCGCGTGGACGCCCCAGGTGCTCGACCTGCTCGAGGAGTACGGGGTGAAGGCCACCTTCTGCATGACGGGGCTCCAGGCCAAGGCCCACCCCGACCTGGTGAAGGACGTCGTCGCGGCCGGGCACCGGCTGTGCGACCACTCGGTGTCCCACGACACGGCCATGGACAAGAAGTCCGAGGCCTACCAGTCCAAGGAGATCCTCGACGCCGAGCGCATGATCACGGAGGCCTCGGGCGGCGTGCGGCCGATGTACTACCGGGCCCCCGGCGGGGCCTTCACCCCCTACAGCCGCAAGCTCGCCGCCTCCCGGGGCATGCGTCCGCTGGGCTGGAACGTGGACACCAAGGACTTCGAGCGGCCGGGCACGGACGCCATCGTCGCCACCGTCCAGCGGGAGCTGCCGAACGGGCCGACGATCCTCTTCCACGACGCGGGGGGCGACCGCACCCAGACCGTCGAGGCCCTGCGGCAGGTCCTGCCCTGGCTCGACGAGCAGGGGTACTCCTTCGGGTTCCCGGTGCGCTGACCCGTCCGGCGGCGGCGCCTCAGTGCCGCCGGAGTTCCCTCAGCGCGATGTTCAACTCCAGTACGTTGACGCGTGGTTCGCCGATGAAGCCGAGGGTGCGCGGGGTGGTGTGCGCGTCGACGAGTTCCTGGACGCGCGCGACGGGCAGGCCGTTGCGCTCGGCGACCCGGCGCACCTGGAGACCGGCGTACTCGGGGGAGATGTGCGGGTCCAGGCCGGAGCCGGAGGAGGTGACGGCGTCCGGGGGCACGTCCGAGGGCCGTACGGGGTGGCCGGGCACGGAGTTGTCCCGGACGACGGCCGCCTTGGCCTCCTTCACCCAGCGGACCAGCTCCGCGTTGTCGGCGGAGCGGTTGGTCGCGCCGGAGAGGATCAGTTCGTAGCGGGTGTTGACGCTGTTGGTGCCGAGGCCGTTCCGCGGACGGCCCTGGAACCACTTGAGGTCGGGCTCGGGAGTCTCCTGGCCCTCCTTGAGCGGAAGGTCGTACGACTGCCCGATGAGGGAGGAGCCGACGACCTTGCCGTCCGCCTCGATCTCGGAGCCGTTCGCCTTGCCGGGGAAGAGGCCCTGGGCGACGCCGGTGACCGCCAGGGGGTAGACGACGCCGGTGACCAGGGTCAGGACGAGCAGGGCGCGCAGGCCCGCGCCGAGCAGCCGGGCGGTGTTGATGACGGGGATCTTCATGGGGATCAGCCGATTCCGGGGATGAGCGAGACGAGCAGGTCGATGATCTTTATCCCGGCGAACGGGGCGACCAGGCCGCCCAGGCCGTAGACGGCCAGGTTGCGGCGGAGCATCCGGTCGGCGCCGACCGGCCGGTAGCGCACTCCCCTGAGGGCGAGCGGGACCAGCACGACGATGATCAGGGCGTTGAAGATCACCGCGGAGAGGATCGCGGAGTCGGGCGAGGACAGGCCCATGACGTTGAGCTTGTCCAGGCCCGGATGGACGGCCGCGAAGAGGGCCGGGATGATCGCGAAGTACTTGGCGACGTCGTTGGCGATCGAGAAGGTCGTGAGCGCTCCCCGGGTGATCAGGAGCTGCTTGCCGATCTCGACGATCTCGATGAGCTTGGTCGGGTCGGAGTCGAGGTCGACCATGTTGCCGGCCTCCTTGGCGGCCGACGTGCCGGTGTTCATCGCGACACCGACGTCCGCCTGGGCCAGCGCGGGCGCGTCGTTGGTGCCGTCGCCGGTCATCGCGACGAGCTTGCCGCCGGCCTGCTCCCGCTTGATCAGGGCCATCTTGTCCTCGGGGGTGGCCTCGGCGAGGAAGTCGTCGACGCCCGCCTCTTCGGCGATCGCCCGGGCCGTCAGCGGGTTGTCGCCCGTGATCATGACGGTCCTGATGCCCATGCTCCGCAGTTCCCCGAACCGCTCGCGCATGCCCTGCTTGACCACGTCCTTGAGGTGGACGACCCCGAGGACGCGGGCGCCGCGCCCGTCCTCGACCGCGACGAGCAGCGGGGTGCCGCCCGCCGCGGAGATGCGCTCCACGGCCGCGTCCGCGTCCTCGGCCACCGTGCCGCCCCGCTCCCGGACCCAGGCGACGACGGAGCCCGCCGCGCCCTTGCGGACCTTGCGGCCGCCCACGTCCACACCGGACATACGGGTCTGGGCGGAGAACTGGATCCATTCGGCACCGGCGAGTTCGCCCTCGTGGCGCGCACGCAGTCCGTACTCCTCCTTCGCCAGGACGACGATCGAGCGGCCCTCGGGCGTCTCGTCGGCCAGCGAGGAGAGCTGGGCGGCGTCCGCGACCTCGGCCTCGGTGCTGCCGCGCACCGGCACGAACCCGGCGGCCTGCCGGTTGCCGAGCGTGATGGTGCCGGTCTTGTCCAGCAGCAGGGTGGAGACGTCACCGGCGGCCTCGACGGCGCGGCCGGACATGGCCAGCACGTTGCGCTGGACCAGCCGGTCCATGCCCGCGATGCCGATGGCGGAGAGCAGGGCGCCGATCGTGGTCGGGATCAGGCAGACCAGCAGCGCCACCAGTACGACCGTCGTCAGTTCGGTGCCCGCGTAGCCGGCGAAGGGCGGGAGGGTGACGCAGGCCAGCAGGAAGACGACGGTCAGCGAGGCCAGCAGGATGTTGAGCGCGACCTCGTTGGGCGTCTTCTGCCGGGCCGCCCCCTCGACCAGGTTGATCATCCGGTCGATGAAGGTCTCGCCGGGCTTCGTCGTGATCCTGACGACGACCCGGTCGGAGAGCACCTTCGTGCCTCCGGTCACGGCGGACCGGTCGCCGCCCGACTCACGGATGACGGGTGCCGACTCACCGGTGATCGCCGACTCGTCGACGGAGGCGACGCCCTCGACGACGTCGCCGTCGCCCGGGATGACGTCACCGGCCTCGCAGACCACGAGGTCGCCCACGCCCAGCCCGGTGCCGGGCACCTGCTCCTCGCGCCCGTCGACGAGGCGGCGGGCGGCGGTGTCGGTCTTGGCCCTGCGCAGGGTGTCGGCCTGGGCCTTGCCGCGGCCCTCGGCGACCGCCTCCGCGAGGTTGGCGAAGAGCACGGTCAGCCAGAGCCAGGCGCTGATGGTCCAGCCGAACCAGTCGCCGGGGTCCTTGAAGGAGAAGACGGTGGTCAGGACGGAGCCGACGAGGACCACGAACATGACGGGCGACTTCACCATCACCCGCGGGTCGAGCTTGCGGAAGGCCGCGGGCAGTGACGTGAGCAGTTGCTTGGGATCGAAGAGGCCCGCGCCGACGCGGCCCTCGGCGGCCTGGTGCCCGGTGGATGCGTCGCCGCGCGGCGCCCGGGTCGGGGTGGCTGTGGACATCGTGTCCTCGTGCTCGTGCGTGTCGGTGGTCATGACGCCAGTCCTTCGGCGAGGGGGCCCAGGGCGAGCGCCGGGAAGTAGGTCAGGCCGGCGATGATCAGGACGGCGCCCACGAGCAGGCCGGTGAACAGCGGCTTCTCGGTGCGCAGGGTGCCCGCGGTGGCCGGAACGGGCCGCTGCTCGGCCAGTGATCCGGCGAGCGCGAGGACGAACACCATCGGCAGGAAGCGGCCGAGCAGCATGGCGAGGCCGAGGGTGGTGTTGAACCACTGGGTGTCGGCGTTCAGACCGGCGAAGGCCGAACCGTTGTTGTTCGAGGCCGAGGTGTAGGCGTAGAGGATCTCGGAAAAGCCGTGCGCCCCGCTGTTGGTCATCGAGTGGGCGGGGGTGGGCAGGGCCATGGCCGCGGCGGTGAGGGTCAGGACCAGCGCCGGGGTGATCAGGATGTAGCAGGCCGCGAACTTCATCTCGCGGCTGCCGATCTTCTTGCCCAGGTACTCCGGCGTGCGCCCGACCATGAGCCCCGCGATGAACACCGCGACGACCGCCATGACCAGCATGCCGTAGAGCCCGGAGCCGACCCCGCCGGGCGCGATCTCGCCCAGCATCATGCCGAGCATCGTGATGCCGCCGCCGAGACCGGTGAAGGAGGAGTGGAAGGAGTCCACCGCGCCGGTCGAGGTGAGGGTGGTGGACACCGCGAAGAGCGACGAGCCGCCGATGCCGAAGCGGAGTTCCTTGCCCTCCGTCGCACCCCCGGCCGCCTGGAGCGCCGGGCCGTGGTGGGCGAACTCGGTCCACATCATGAGGGCGGTGAAGGAGAGCCAGATGACGCCCATCGCGCCGAGGATCGCGTAGCCCTGGCGCACCGAGCCCGTCATGACGCCGAAGGTCCGGGTGAGCGCGACCGGGATCAGCAGGATCAGGAAGATCTCGAAGAGGTTGGTGAACGGGGTGGGGTTCTCGAAGGGGTGGGCCGAGTTGGCGTTGAAGTAGCCGCCGCCGTTGGTGCCCAGCTCCTTGATGACCTCCTGGGAGGCGACCGCACCGCCGTTCCACTGCTGCGGGGCGCCCAGGAACTGGCCGACCTCGTGGATGCCCGAGAAGTTCTGGATGACCCCGCAGGCCACCAGGATCACCGCGCCGATCACGGCGACGGGCACCAGGACGCGGACGACACCGCGCACCAGGTCCGCCCAGAAGTTGCCGAGTTCACCGGTGCGGGAGCGGGCGAAGCCGCGCACCAGGGCGACGGCCACGGCGATGCCGACGGCGGCCGAGACGAAGTTCTGCACGGCCAGGCCGGCGGTCTGCACGACGTGGCCCATGGCCTGCTCGCCGTAGTACGACTGCCAGTTGGTGTTGGACACGAAGGACGCGGCGGTGTTGAACGCCTGGTCCGGGTCGATGGAGGCGAAGCCCAGCGAGCCGGGCAGCACGCCCTGGAGCCGCTGGAGCAGGTAGAGGAAGAGGACCCCGGCGAGCGAGAAGGCGAGGACACCGCGCAGGTAGGCGGGCCAGCGCATCCGGGTGTCCGGGTCGGCACCGATGGCCTTGTAGATCCACTTCTCCACCCGCCAGTGCGTGGTGGAGGAGTAGACCTTGGCCAGGTGGTTGCCGAGGGGGACGTGGGCGAGCGCCAGCGCGGCCAGGAGGGCGAGCATCTGGAGCACGCCGGAGAGGACGGGGCTCATACGGCGCTCAGAACCTCTCCGGGTGGATCAGGGCGAGGACGAGGTAACCGAGCAGGGCGACGGCCACGATCAGGCCGACGACGTTCTCCGCGGTCACAGCTTCGTCACCCCCTTGGCGACGAGGGCCACGAGCGCGAACACCGCGAGCGTGGTGACGACGAAGGCCACGTCGGCCATCGCGAGCTCCTAGTGAGGTTCGGAAGAGAAGCTGACAGAGAGATGACAGCCCGCTTCTGACCCGTTTCGACCGCTGTTGACGGCTTCCATACGGCGACGCGCTCGCCTTTGACACCTCTCTGACGAACCTCGGGCCCGGACTACTTCCCCTGGCGGTCGAAGACCGACTTGGACCAGAGGTGGCCGAGCGTGCAGAGGGCCACGCCCCAGGCGAGGGCGAGCCAGCCGTTGTGGCCGGTCTCCGTGCCGAGGAGGAGGCCGCGCAGGGTCTCGATGGCGGGGGTGAAGGGCTGGTACTCGGCGATCGGCTGGAACCAGCCCGGCATGGCGTCGATGGGCACGAAGGCGCTGGAGATGAGCGGCAGGAAGATCAGTGGCAGCGCGTTGTTGCTGGCGGCCTCCGCGTTCGGGCTGATCAGGCCCATGCCGACGGCGATCCAGGTGAGCGCCGTGGCGAACAGGGCGACCAGTCCGAAGGCCGCGAGCCACTCCACGGGGGTGGCGTCGGTGGAGCGGAAGCCGATGGCCGCGGCGACGGCGCCGACGAGGACCACGCTCAGGACCGACTGCACCACGCTGCCGATGACGTGGCCGACGAGGACCGAGCCGCGGTGGATGGGCATGGTGCGGAAGCGGGCGATGATCCCCTCGCTCATGTCGTTGGCGACGGAGACCGCGGTGCCGATCGTGGTGGACCCGATGGTCATCAGGAGCAGGCCCGGCACGAGGTAGGCGATGTACGCGGAGCGGTCGGGGCCGCCGCCGATGCCGGCGCTCATCGTGTCGCCGAAGACGTAGACGAACAGGAGCAGGAGCATGACCGGGGTGAGCAGGAGGTTGAGGGTGAGGGAGGGGTAGCGGCGGGCGTGGAGCAGGGTGCGGCGCAGCATGGTGGAGGAGTTGCGCGCGGCGAGGGTGAGGTTGCTCATCGGGTCGTCTCCTTGGGCTGGTCGGTCTGTGCGGGGACGCCGGTGCCGCCGGTGAGGGCGAAGAAGACGTCGTCGAGGTCGGGGGTGTGGACGGTGAGTTCGTCGGCGTGGAGGCCGGCGGCGTCGAGGCGGTCGAGGACGGAGCGGAGGTCGCGCTGGCTGCCGTCGCTGGGGACGCGCAGGGTGAGGGTGTCGTCGTCGCGGGTGCCGTGGGGCAGGGCGGTGGCGGCGTCCCGGTAGGTGTCCGGGTGGGTGAAGCGGAGCCGGACGTGACCGCCGGGGACCAGTCGTTTGAGTTCTTCGGCGGTGCCTTCGGCGGCGATGGTGCCGTTGTGGAGGACGGCGATGCGATCGGCGAGCTGGTCGGCTTCTTCGAGGTACTGGGTGGTGAGGAGGACGGTGACGCCGCCGGTGACGAGTTCGCGGATGATCTGCCACATGGTGTGGCGGGAGCGGGGGTCGAGGCCGGTGGTGGGTTCGTCGAGGAAGATGATCCGTGGGCTGCCGACGAGGGTCATGGCGATGTCGAGGCGGCGTTTCATGCCGCCGGAGTAGGTGGCGGCGGGCTTCTTCGCGGCTTCGGTGAGGCCGAAGCGTTCCAGCAGTTCGGCGGTGATCCTGCGGCCCTCGCGCCGGGGGATCAGGTGCAGGTCGGCCATGAGGAGCATGTTCTCCTCGCCGGTGATCAGGCCGTCGACGGCGGAGAACTGCCCGGTGACCCCGATCGCGGCCCGCACGGCCTGCGGGTCGGCGGCGAGATCGTGGCCCGCCACCTGGGCCTGCCCGCCGTCGGCGGAGACCAGGGTGGAGAGGATCTTGACGGCGGTGGTCTTGCCGGCGCCGTTGGGCCCGAGCAGCGCGAACACGGACCCGGCGGGGATGCGCAGGTCGACACCGTCGAGGACGGTCTTGTCGCCGTACGACTTGCGCAGACCCACGGCGGAGACGGCGGCGGCCGCCTGCGGGCCGGCCTCCGGAATGGTCGTGGGCATGACAGATGAAGGCATGACGCCCTCCCGTTCGAAGGAGTGAAGTGGACGATGACGGGGCGTGGAACAGGGACGGGGCGAAGAGGCGGGGGGGGAAGAGGCC
>NZ_JOGV01000023.1:0-93258 GCF_000721365.1 Streptomyces sp. NRRL F-5650
CACCAGCACACCAACACCCTCACCCCACCCCGTACCGTCGGCGCCGTCGGCGAACGCCTTGCAGCGCCCGTCCGGAGCCAGCCCCCCTTGACGGGCGAACTCGGCGAACATGCCGGCGGTCGCCATCACGGCGACGCCCCCGGCGAGGGCCAGGTCGCATTCGCCGTTGCGCAGGGACTGCGCCGCCAGGTGCAGCGCCACCAGGGAGGACGAGCACGCCGTGTCCACCGTCAGCGCGGGCCCCTCCAGACCCAGTGCATAGGCGATCCGCCCCGACAGGACACTGGGTGCCGTGCCGGTCAGCACATGTCCGTCGGCCGGGGAGGACTCGTGGAGCCTCGGGCCGTACTCGGAGGGGCTCGCGCCGACGAAGACGCCGGTGCGGCTGCCGCGCAGGGAACCGGCGTCGACCCCGGCCCGCTCCAGCGCCTGCCACGACGTCTCCAGCAGCAGCCGCTGCTGCGGGTCCATCGCCAGCGCCTCTCGCGGCGAGATCCCGAAGAACGCCGCGTCGAAGTCGGCGGCGTCCGCGAGGAATCCGCCTTCGCTCGGGAAGCCCGGGGAGAGTGCCCAGCCCCGGTCCACGGGCAGCGGGGAGACGGCGTCGCCGTCCGAGGTCACGAACCGCCAGAAGTCCTCGGGCGACCGGATTCCCCCGGGCAGCCGGCAGGCCATACCGACGATCACGACCGGATCGTCGTCGTGCGCCGCCGCAGCCGCCGCGACGGCGGTCGCGGCGGTGTCCTCGGTGCCGTCCCCCGCGAGGCGCCGCGCGAGGCCGTACGGCGTCGGATGGTCGAAGAGGAGGGTGGTGGGGACTCGGTGACCGGTCGTCCCGGTGAGCCGCTCGCCGAGTTCGGCCAGCATCAGGGAGCTGAACCCCAGCTCCTTGAACGGCGCGTGGGCCGCGATGTCGTCCGGGGAGCCGTGGCCGAGGACGTCGGCGACAGCGGCCCGGACGGTTTCCAGCACCGTACGGTCGCCCCGTGGCGCGCGCGCCGGCGCCTCCGGCTCGCCGGCCCGAGGGACGGGGCGGCCGGTGTCCCGGCGCGGGGCGGCCGTGGAGGGGGCGCGGCCGGGCAGCCAGTGGCGGCGGCGCTGGAAGGCGTAGGTGGGCAGTGGCACCCGGCGGGCGCCCTCCTCGGTGGCCAGGCGTTCCCAGTCCATCGGCACGCCGCGGACCTGGAGCGCCGCCAGGGCGGCGACCACCGCGTCCGGTTCCGCGCGGTCCCGGCCCCGCAGCAGGGGAACGGCGGTGGTCCCGGCCTCGCGCAGGCAGTCCCGGGCCATGGACGACAGCGTGCCGTCGGGGCCGAGTTCGATCAGGGTGGTGGCGCCCCGCTCCTCCAGCAGGCGTACGCCGTCCAGGAAGCGCACGGTGGCGCGGGCGTGCCGCACCCAGTACTCGGGGGAGCACGCCTCGGCGTCGGTGAGCAGGGCGCCCGTCTCGTTGGAGATGATCGGGACGCGAGGGGCGGCGAAGGCGAGCCGGCCGGCGATCTCGCGGAACTCGTCGAGCATGCCGTCCATGTGCGGCGAGTGGAAGGCGTGGGACACCCGCAGGCGTTTGGTCCTGCGGCCGCGCCCGGCCCAGTGGGCGGCCACGGCCAGCACGGCGTCCTCGTCGCCCGCGAGGACGGTGGCGGCGGGGCCGTTGAGGGCCGCCGCGGTCACCGACTCGTCCAGGAACGGAGCGAGTTCGTCCTCGGTGGCCTGGACGGCCACCATCGCACCGGTGGCGGGGCGGGCCTGCATCAGCCGGCCGCGGGCCGCGACCAGGACGCAGGCGTCGGGGAGCGACAGGACCCCGGCGACATGGGCCGCGGCCAGTTCGCCGACGGAGTGGCCGAGCAGCAGCCGCGGGATGAGCCCGTAGTGCTCCGCGAGCCGGAACAGGGCGACCTCGACGGCGAAGAGCGCGGGCTGGGTGAACTCGGTCCGGTCCAGCAGCGCGGCCTCGGCCGACCCGTCGGGGGCGAACAGCACGTCCCGCAGGGGCCGCGGCAGCAGGGGGTCCAGGTGGGCGCAGACCTCGTCGAGGGCGGCCGCGTACCGCGGTGAGGACCGGTACAGCTCGGCGGTCATGCCGGGGCGCTGGCTGCCCTGGCCGGTGAAGAGGAAGGCGACGGAGCCGTCGCTCGCGGTGCCGCGCACGAGGCCGGGGGCGGTCGCGCCCTCGGCCAGCCGGGCCAGGCCGTCCGCCATGTCCTCCGGTGCGCGGGCCAGGAGCACGGCCCGGTGCGGGAAGGCGGTGCGGGCGGTGGCGAGGGTGTGGGCCACGTCCCGGACGCTCAGCGGGCCGTGCGCGTCGAGGTGCCGGCGCAGGCGGTGCGCCTGGTCGCGCAGCGCCTGCTCGTCGCGGCCGGTCAGCAGCAGGGGCAGCGGGGTTCCGGCGGGCCGGGTGCCGGGGGCGGCGGCGGGCGCGGGCGGGGCGCCGTCCCATTCGGTGAGGACGAGGTGGCAGTTGGTGCCGCCCATGCCGAAGGAGCTGACGCCGACGACCAGGGGGCCGTCCCGGCGGGGCCAGGGCCGCGTCGTGGTGTTGACGCGCAGGCCGAGTTCCGTCAGGGGGATGCGGGGGTTCGGGGTGGTGTGGTTGAGACTGGCGGGTATCTCGCGGTGGCGGACGGTCAGGACGGCCTTGAGGAGGCCCGCGATGCCGGCGGCGCCTTCGAGGTGGCCGATGTTGGTCTTCACCGAGCCGACCAGCAGCGGCCGGTCGGCACCTCGGCCGGCGCCGAGCACGGTGCCGACGGCGGCGGCCTCGACGGGGTCGCCGGCCGGGGTGCCGGTGCCGTGCAGTTCGACGTAGCCGACGCTGTCCGGGCTGATCCCGGCCTGCTCGTACGCGGCGGTCAGCACCGCCTGCTGGCCCTCGCGGTCGGGAACGGTCAGGCCCTCGCCGCCGCCGTCGTTGTTGACCGCGCCGCCGGCGAGGACGCACAGGATGTCGTCGCCGGCCGCGACCGCGTCGGCGAGCGGCTTCAGGACGACGACGCCGCCGCCCTCGCCGCGCACGTAGCCGTTGGCACGGGCGTCGAAGGTGTAGCAGCGGCCGTCCGGAGAGAGCGCTCCGAAGCGTTCCACGGCGGCCGTGCTGTCCTCCGCGAGGATCAGGTTCACGCCGCCGGCCAGGGCCAGGGAGCAGTCGCCCCGGCGCAGGCTCTCGGCGGCCAGGTGCACCGCGACCAGGGACGACGACTGGCCGGAGTCGACCGTGAAGCTGGGTCCGTGCAGGCCCAGCGTGTAGGAGACCCGGTTGGCGATCATGCCCCGGCTCAGACCGGTGGTCGTCTCCGGTGTGGCGGCCCCGGGACCTGCGGACCGGGAGAGTACGGCGTAGTCGTCGGCGATGGCGCCCACGAAGACACCGGTGTCGGCGCCGTCGAGCCGGGCGGGGACGACCCCGGCGTTCTCCAGCGCCTCCCAGCACAGCTCCAGCATCAGCCGCTGCTGCGGGTCCATGACCGCGGCCTCGCGTGGCGAGATGCCGAAGAAGGCGGCGTCGAAACGGTCGACCGACTCCAGGAAGCCGCCCCGGGGCGGGGCGTACGGGCGGTCGGGGGCGGCGGCGCCGACGGCTTCGGTGCCCCGGTGGAGAAGTGCGCGGAATTCCTCCGGTCCCGCCGCGCCGGGCAGCCGGCACGCCATTCCCACCACCGCGACCGGCTGGGCGGAGCGCGCCGTGAACGCGGCGAAGTCTTTCTCGGATCCACCCGCCATGTGTTTCCCTCACGTCGCTGGAGATCTACGGAGCGCACTCACTGCGGCGCGTGGGCCGCGGGACACACCCGAATATCCGGTCGTCCGGCCCCTAGCCTCAACCACTAGGCGACCCCTTAGCCGGGGCCGCCGCGGGGCCTGCCACCCCTGCTGACCGGCACTTTCCGGGGCCGGGGTCAGCCGGTCGCGGCCAGGGGGCCGCGCCCCGTCCCCTGGTTCTGGCCGGTGAGGTTGACACCGGCGAGGAGGTCGCCCAGATCGGCGCGGCTGCGCACGCCGAGCTTGCGGTAGACGCGGGTGAGGTGCTGTTCGACGGTGCTCTTGGTGATGAACAGCTTGCGGCCGATCTCCCGGTTGGAGTGGCCGAGGGCGGCCAGGGCGGTGACCCGCCGCTCGGCGGCCGTCAGGCTGGCCGGGCCCGGCGGGTCGTCGGGCAGACCGGCCGGTTCGTCGGCCGCCTCGGGCACCTCGTCCTTGAACAGCCGGCGGAACAGCCCGTCCGCGCCGCAGTCGTCGGTGACGGTCCGGGCGTGCCGGGCGGCCATCCGGGCCTTGGCGGGCGCCCCCAGCTCGTGCAGGGCCTGGGAGTGGGCGGCCAGCGAGTGCAGCAGTTCCACGTGGTCGCCGCAGCTCTCCAGCAGGTTGACCGATTCGTGCAGCAGCGCGGAGCGGCGGGTGAGGTCGCTGGTGGCGGCGAGCACGCGCAGGGACACGCCCCGGCACCTGGGCGTGCCGCCGCCGGGCCGGGCGAGCTGCTCACGGGCCAGGGGCCGGGCCTGGCCGACGTTGCCGAGGGCCAGGTGGGCCTGGGCCGCCGAGGTGCGCCAGGGCAGGAAGGTGGGGACGTCCATGCCCCAGTCCCGGGCGAGTGCGCCGCAGGTGAGGAAGTCGTCCAGGGCGGCGGCCGGACGGTCGACGGCGAGGTGGTAGTGGCCGCGCGCGTGCAGGTAGAGCAGGCCGTGCCGGGTGCGGAACATCCCTTCGGGGACGTCCTGGTTGAGGTGGGCCCCGGCCACGTCCGTGGGTCCCGACACGGTCGCGGCGCGTACCAGGGCTGCCAGCGGCGAGCCGACGGCCACGCCCCAGCCGGCGCGCGAGATGGCGCCGAGCGCCCGGGTGGCGTATCGCTCGGCGTCGGACACTGCGCCCTGCCGCAGGGCGACTTCGGCGCGGACGCCGCTGAGGATCGCCGTGGCGGTGCCGGCCGGCCGGCCGCCCGCCCGGGCCAGCAGGGCGTCGCAGTGGTGGAGCGCCCTGTCCGGGCGTTCACCGTAGGCGAGGGCCAGCAGGGCCGCTTCGAGGACCTCGACGGCCGTCTCCTCGAAACGGCAGCCGCGCAGGATCTCCTCGGCCGTCGCGACGGTGTGGTCGGCGGGCCCGTCGCCGAGGGTCCGCCCGAGCAGTTCGACGGCGTACGAGGCCGGGCTCAGCCGGCGCAGCCGCGGGGCGGCGCCCGGGGCCGCGGGGGTGTGGGGGCCGGTGCCCTCGGCCGCCGGGGCCACGGTGGGGCAGGTGTGCCGCAACCACTGTCGTACGACGTGGAGTTCGGGCTGTGCGGCGGTGTCGCCGGTGCGTCCGGCCAGCGCGGTCAGGCAGTCGGCGGCCTCCGTGAACCGGTCCTGCCAGGCGAGGTGCCTGACGGCCGCGGCGGCGTCCGCGTCGTCGAGCCGGCCCTGTGTGGCGGCGGCGCGCAGTTCGTCGAGCCAGGGGCCGATCAGCCGGGGGTCGATCTCCCAGCCGGTCCGCACCCGGGCGGTGAGGACGGCGGCGCGGTCCGTACCGGTGTTGGCGTACCGCCCGGCCAGCCGCAGGCAGTCGAGTCCGAACTCCCGCCTGCCCTCCCGCACGGCCTGCTCCGCCGCGGCGAGCAGGGTGCGCAGCGCCCAGGGCGCGTCGACCGGGGCGGCGAGCAGATGGCGGGCGATGTCGGCGGGGCGGGCGCCGTCGTCGTGGAGCAGCCGGGCGGCGCGCTGGTGCAGGTGCCCGCGGGTCGGGGCGTCCACGTGCTCCAGCAGGGCCCGGCCGACCAGCTCGCCGCGCAGTGCGGTGCCGTCCAGCAGGCCCGCGGTGTCCAGCGCGGTCATGACGCGGGCGACCTCGTCGGCCCCCCGGTCGACCAGGCAGGCCACCAGGGCGGGGGTGGCGCCGGACCCGAGCACGGCCAAGCCGCAGGCGACGTCGGCGAGCACCGGCTGGCCACGGTAGGCCCACACCAGCACGGCATGCGCGAAGGCCGCCCCGGCGACCGGCAGCCCGACCCCGCCGCCCCGGCACCGCTCCCCGGCGGCCGGACCGGCGACCTCGTACCGCTGCCCGCCGCCGACGGCCCCGTCCCTGCCGGCGTGGTACCGCTGCCGATCCCCGGCGGCCCGCTCGGCATCGTGGTACCGCTGTCCTTCCTCGTCTCCGGCAGCCCACTCGCCGGCGCCGTGCCGGTGTCCCTCCCCGGCGGTCCCGTCGGCGGCGTCGTACCGCTGCCCTCCCCCCGTGGTCCGGTGGTCCGTCAGGAGGCCGGTGAGCAGGAGTGGGTTGCCGCCGGTGACGGCGTGGAAGCCGGTCGCCAGTTGCGCGGCCTCGCCGTGGCCCAGGTGCGGCGCGATCATCCGGGCGACGCCCTCGGCGGACAGCGGGCGCAGTCCGAGGCGCCGGCAGTGCGGCTGGCGCAGCAGTTCCGCCTGGACGGTCGGCGGCAAGGCACCCGGGCCGGTGGGTTCGGTGAGCACCATCAGGACCGGGGCGGCGCGCAGCCGGCGTACGAGGTACAGCAGGAACCGCAGGGACGCGGTGTCGGCGAGCTGGACGTCGTCGACCGCGAGCACCACCGGCGCCCACCGCAGCTCCCGGCACAGTTCCTCCCAGTGCGCCCCGGACTCGGGCCGGACGCCGCCGGAATGGCCGGTCGCGTGGGCCAGCCGGAGACCGGCGGCGAGCGGCCCCCCGGAGGGGAAGAGCTGGCCGGCGATCCCGAAGTCGCTGCCGGTCTCCGCGGAGGCACCGGTGGCGGCGCACACCACGGCTCCGGAGGCGGCGGCCCGCCGCAGGAACGCGGTGAGCAGCGCCGTACGGCCGACCCCCGGTCCCGAATCGACCAGGACGACGCCGCCTTCGCCGTGTGCGGCGTGGGTCAGTGCCCGAGTGAGGACGGACATTTCCTCGCCACGTTCGACGATGTCCGAAAATTCACCGGAGTATTCCAGTACCACGCGTGCGCCCCCGAGTCCGAATCGAACTTGAATTCATCTGCGCCGGTCTTGCACACGCATATTATCGAGCACCGGTTCGGAGGGGCACCCCTATCTCCTCGCCCCCTATTCGCCGCCTTCACCCCGGAATTAGCACACCCGCGAGACGGAGGCCCGCTGGAGTAATTCTTCCCGCCCCCTTATCTTCAGCTTCCGGTACACACGAGTAAGGTGCTGTTCCACCGTGCTTATGGTGATGTAAAGACGCACCGAGATCTCCCGGTTGGTGTATCCGCCGGCCGCCAGACCGGCGACCTTGCGCTCCGACTCGCTCAGGCGGCCCCAGTCGGTGCGCTCCTCGGGCGCCGCCATGATGACGCGGGCGCCGCGCACCGCGCCGTCGGCCGGGCCGGGCCGATCGGCGGGGCGCATCCCGCAGCGTTCGGCCGCCTGCCGGGCCCGGCGCAGCACCGTCCCCGCCTGCCGGGTCTGCCGGGCCTGCTGGTGCGCGTCCGCCAGGTCGAACAGGGCACGGGCCAGCTCCAGCCGGTCGCCGGCCCGCTCCAGCTCGGCGACGGCCCGGTTCAGCAGGTCCAGGCGCTGACCGGGTTCGGCGGCCAGCCCCTGCAGGCGCAGGGAGATGCCGCGGATGCGGGGGGCGTCGTCCTCGACGATGTCCAGTTGCTCCACGGCCAGCCGCAGGCCCTGCTCCCGCTCGCCGAGCAGCAGCAGGGCCTGGGCGGCGTCGGTGCGCCAGGGCAGCAGCGCGGGCCGGTCGGCGCCCCAGCGTTCGGCGATCCGGCCCACCTCGTGGAAGTCCCGCAGTGCCGCGTGGTGCTGGTGCGTGGCGAGGCTGTACAGGCCCCGGGCGCGCAGGTAGTCCAGCCAGTGGATGGTCCCCGACAGGGAGTCGGCCAGCGGCCGGCTGAGCTGCCGGGCGGCCTCCTTGCCCTTGCCCCTCGCCACCAGGACCGTCACGAGCTGCGAGACGGCACCGGCCTCCAGGGGCGCCGGGTACGGCCCGGACAGCAGCGCCAGGCAGCGCTGGGCGTCCTGCTCCGCCTCGGTCAGCCGCCCACCGTGCAGGGCACCTTCGGCCCGTACGGCCCGGAAGCCGGCCTCCCACCCGGGCGCCCCGCGCGACGCCGACTCGTGGACGAAGCGGTCGCACCAGTGCCGGGAGCGCTCCACCGCGCCGAGCGCCAGGAGGGTGCGGACGGCGTCGCGGACCAGGTCGAAGGTGTCGTCGGTCAGGCGGGTGGTCTCCAGCAGGCCGTCGGTGTCGGTGACGCGCCGGGCGAGCCGGTCGGGCGGGGGCCCGGCGCGCCGGGTGAGCACCGGGGTCGGCCCGAGGGCTCCGCCGGGGCCACCCGTCCCGGCGGCCGTGTCGGTCCGCCCCGCCGTCACGCCGTACGGCCGGCAGCCCGGCGTGCCCTCCCTCGGCTCGGCGATCCGCCATCCGGCCGCCGCCCGGGTGCCCTCCTCCCCGGCGGCCGGCGCCCCCGGGCCGAGCAGCGCGCGGGCCTGCTCCAGCCGGCCGTGGGAGAGCAGCGCGGCACCGACGCCGCGCGCGTCCGCCGGGTCGAGCCGGCCGGCGCGCAGGGAACGCAGGGCCTCGTCGACGTGGCGTTCGGCCTCGCCGACGCTGGTCCGGCGGGTGACCGTGCCGAGCCGCAACTTGATCTCGGTGCGGGCCAGCAGGTCGCCGGCCGCGCCGTGGGCCAGTTCCAGGTAGGAGACGGCCCGGGGCACCTCGTCGGCGGACAGTGCCTGGCCGGTCGCCTCGCGCAGCACCTCCACCGCCCAGGCGCCCTCGGCCCGGCCGGCCTGCCGCAGGTGCTCGGCGGCCAGGGCGACCGGGGCGCCGCAGACGTGCAGCAGGTGCGCGGAGCGGCCGTGCAGGTCCAGGCGCGAGGACGGCTCCAGCGAGTCCAGTACCGCGGCCTTCACCGCGGGGTGCTGGAAGGACGTGCCGGTGACCAGGCCGCAGCCGCGCAGGGCGCCCAGGTTCTCGGCGAGTTCGACCAGGGAGATGTCCAGCAGCCGCGACAGCAGTTCCTCGGTGCACGCCTCGCCGAGCACGGCCAGCCCGGCGGCCACCTCGCGGGTGCGCGCGCCGCCGCTGTCCAGGCAGGCCAGGACCGCCTTGCCGTACGCCTGCCCCGGCCGGGGCGCCGCGCCCGGCGAGCCGTCGTCGCCCTCGGCGGAGGCGTCCTCCAGCAGCGCCCCCAGGAGCAGCGGGTTGCCGCCGGTGACCGCGAGGCAGTCCTCCCCGGCGGCGGACGGCAGCCCGAGGCCCTCCAGGATGCCGGTGATGTCCTCCAGACCGAGCCGGGGCAGCCGGACGCGGCGGAGGCCGGACTGTCTGAGCAGTTCGGCACCGGCCGCCCGGTCGGCGGTGCCGCCGACGGGTGAGTAGGTGAGGAGCAGCAGCAGCGGGATGCCGCGGCAGTGCCGGGTCAGATGGACCAACTGCCGCAGCGAGTCGGGGTCCGCGTGGTGCAGGTCGTCGACGGCCACCACCACGGGCGCGCGCCGGGCCAGGGCGCGGACGCCGCCGCAGAAGGTGCGGGTGAGGTCGTACCAGGCGGCGTCCCGGCGGGCCCGCTCTCTGCCGTTGGCCGAAATCTTGCGGACGGCGGCGTCGCTCATCGTCTGGAACCGGCGCACCACCGCGTCCGGAAAGGGAGCGCCGTTGACGAGTCCCCGCAGGACACTCAGCGGGGTGCCGCGCTCCTCGGGGATGGCGGTGACCTGCAGCAGACTCGGGCCGAGTGGCTCCACGCCCCGCACGAACTCTTCCAGCAGTTCAGTCTTGCCGCATCCCGCGGCGGCCTCGACGACCACGGTTTGGGACCTACCGGTGGCCTGGACCGAAGAATAGGCTTCGCGCAATAGAGTCGTTTCAAGACGTCGCCCAGTCAGCAGCATGTATCGCTAAACACCCCGTATCGACCAAGTCAAACCGGGATCACAGACGGACGGCGACGACTGAAATGGAGGGCCGGAAAGCCTCCCCTAGTCGCTCGCCCCTCGCCAGCACAAGACTTTCAGACCCCGCATCCCGTACGATTAGAACACTTGCGCACAACGCATGTCAAGCAGGAACGATCTTGCAGGCAATGGCAGGGAATCGGCCGCCCCCGGCCCGCTGACCACCGCAGGGGGGTGCCGGGCGGGAATCTTTTTCTGGCCGGGAACAGGTGGACCGGGCGGGAGAAATAGAGAAATGCCTCACGCATTTCTACTCTGCGTCCCCCGGTTCGCCCGTTCCCTTTCATGCCGGCCCTTTCGGGGGCCCGCGCGGCTCAGGTGGTGACGGACGAACAGACGCGGGCGACCGCCTTGATCACGTGCGGAGCCTCGTCGTTGAGGTAGAAGTGCCCGCCCGGGTGCGGGTGGATTTCGCACCGCCCGCTGGTGTGCTCCGCCCAGGCCCCCGCCTCCTCGCGGTCGACCCTCGGGTCCTCGGTGCCGTAGTGCACGTGGATGGGGGCGGCCAGCCGCGCCCCGTCGGTGTGCCGGTAGGTTTCGGCCGCCTTGTAGTCGCCCCGGATGGCCGGCAGGGCCATGCGCAGGATCTCCTCGTTGCCGAGCACCTCGGAGCTGGTTCCGCTCAGCAGTCTCAGCTCCTTGATGATCTCGTCGTCGCCGCGGGTGTGCACCCGCTCGTCGCGGAACCGCGAGGGTGCCCGCCGCCCCGAGGCGAACAGGGCCAGCGGGACGATGCCCCGGCGCTCCAGCCGCAGGGCCACTTCGAAGGCGAGGGTGGCGCCCATGCTGTGCCCGAACAGCACCAGCGGCCGGTCGGCCAGCGGCAGCAGTTCGGGCAGTACGGCGTCCGCCAGGTCCCCGATGTCGTCGAGGCACTTCTCGTGCCTGCGGTCCTGTCGCCCCGGATACTGGACGGCCACCACGTCGACCCCGGGGCTCAGCGCCTTGGACACCGGGAGGAAGTAGGGAGCGGAGCCCCCCGCGTGGGGAAAGCAGACGAGTCGGGTCGCCGCCGCGGGAGCCGGGTGGAACTGACGCATCCACAGGTTTTCGCCGGCGTGGGGGGCACTCACGATAGGAACCTTCCGTCCGTGGCTTGCTGACTCGCACTCCCGGCCGTCGACCGGCACCACCATCTTCGTCGGCACAAGGGCCCCCACAACCCCTAACCGGAGGCGCACCCCCCTACCTCCCGGCCGGGGAGCGGGCGACGCGGGCGCGCCCGGGCAGACCAGGCACGGCCGACCGCCCGGGCAGCCGCCGGGCTTCCTCGGCCGGAGGGTGACGGATGTCTCACCCGCACTCTGCGGCCCCCGCCCCGTGAGGGGGAGTCGGTATGCCCTCCGGTCGCCCCTCCGGTCCGTCCTGCCGTCCGCACCACCGCCCCGGCACCCGTACCCGCCACCCCGATACGCGTACCGGTCGCCGCCCCGCCGCTTCGCCCCGCGGATTAGGGGTTCCCGCCGGCCCGCCGAGTGGCCCAGGCTGCGGTCCGTGCGACCGCACGAGCGGCGCCCCGTCCGCCCCAGGAAGGTGAAGCGGTGAGCGAGGAGCACGGCGTACCCACCACCGGCGCACACGCGGCGCCCGCCCGGGGCCATGAGGGCGGGCGCGGAGGCGCCGCCGGCCCGTTCCGCACGGCGGGCGAGGGCAGCGGGCGCCCGCTCCGCACGGCGGCCGGGACCGGCGGGTGCGGCGGGCCGTGACGGGATGCGTGAGTGCCGCCCAGGCCAACGTGCGGATGCGACGGCTGGTCGGCGCGGGTGCCCGGGAGCTGACGGTCTCCTTCGACCCGCCCACCCGCACCGGTCTCGACTCCTCCTCGCCGGGCGCCTGGGGACTGGTCGGCCACCGGGGCGTCCCCATCGACTCGATCGACGACATGCGGGTGCTGCTCGGGGGCCTGCCGCTGCACCGGATCGCCGTGTCCCTGGCGGCCGACGACTGCGCCGCGCCGCTGCTCGCCCTGTACCGGCTCGTCGCCGAGGAACACGGCACCCCGGCCGGCCGGCTGTCCGGTGCCGTCGGCAACGACGCGCTGACCGGCCTGCTGCTGTCCGGCTCCGCACCCTTCCCGCCCCGCGCGTCCCTGCGCCTCGCCCGGGACGTACTCGCCCACGGCCTGGCCGAACTGCCGCGCTGGCGGTGCGTCACCGTCCGCGGCGACCGGCTCCCGCACGCGGGCGCGGACCCCGCCCACGAGGTCGCCTACACGGTCGCCGCCGGGGCCGAGTACCTGCTGGCGGCGGCCTCGGCCGGCCTCGACGCGGCCGCCGTCGCCGCCCGTACCACCCTCTGCGTCGCAGGGGCGGGCACCGAGCGCGGCACCCGGGCCAAGCTGCGCGCCCTGCGCCGGCTGTGGTGCCGTACGGTGCGGGCCCGCTTCGGGACGGCGCCGGTCCCCCGTCTGTGGGCTGGGCCGGGAGCGGCGGCCGGGTTGCCGGGCCCGTCGGCGCCCGGCGGTCTCGAGGCGGCGGCGTCCGCCGTGCTGCACCGCGTCGCACGGCTCGGCGGCCTGCTCACGGTCCTGGAGCAGCGGCGGGGCCCCGAACTGTTCGGCGTCCACCACCCGGGACCGCCCGCGCCCCTGCCCCGCCTGGCCCGCCCCTGGGCGGCGTCGGACACCGTTCGGGTCCGGCAGAGCGAACGGCTGGACAAGCTCCGCGCCTGGCGGGTCCAGCGGGAGGTGGACGACGCGCTCCGGCACCTCTGCGAGGCCGCGCGGGGCGACGACAACCTCCTCGGCCCCCTGCGCACCGCCCTGGCCTCCCGGGCCACCCTCGGCGAGGTCTGCACCGCGCTGCGCCGGACCTGGGCCCCGGGCCCGCCGCTCTCCCCCGGCTGACGGACTGCTCCGCGGGGCGACCCCGCCAACGCCCCGCCGCCGGTGCGTGCCCCTACGCTCGTTCCTTCTGATGCTCCCGGAAGGAACGCGCCGGCCCCGCGGTGCTCTCCGCCAGGTCCGACAGGGCGGTGCTGCCGTGGGGCGTCCTGCCCGCCTCGCCGGAGACCGCGGGGACGGTGCCGCGGGCGTGCTGCTCCGCGGGCGCGGGGGACGTCCTCGCCCGGCGCCGGTAGCGGGGCGGCACGAAGCCCTCGGCCCAGCGGGGAGCGCGCGGGGTGAAGCGCGGCAGCAGGAGCAGCACCAGCCCGATCGCGCTGAGGAAGACGACGCTCAGCACGATCCACATCGAGGCCGCGTTCACGGAGTAGGCGAGCGCGCCGAAGGCGATCAACGCCGAGAAGAAGTACATGATCAGCACCGCGCGGCTGTGCGAGTGCCCGATCTCCAGCAGGCGGTGGTGCAGGTGCCCCCGGTCCGCGGCGAACGGCGACTGGCCGCGCCAGGTGCGGCGCACGATCGCCAGGATCAGGTCGGCGGCCGGGATGGCGATGATGGTCAGCGGCATCAGCAGCGGGATGTACACGGGCACCATCTGGTGCACGGCGTTGCGCTCGGAACCGGAGAACAGCTTCATCACGTCCGGGTCGACCTGCCCGGTGACCGAGATCGCGCCGGCCGCCAGCACGAGCCCGATCAGCATGGAACCGGAGTCGCCCATGAAGATCCGGGCCGGGTGCATGTTGTGCGGGAGGAAGCCGAGGCACATGCCCATGAGGATGGCCGCGAAGAGCGACGCGGGTGCCGCCGCCTCGATGCCGTACGAGTACCAGATCCGGTAGGCGTACATGAAGAACGCCGCCGCCGCGATGCACACCATGCCGGCCGCGAGTCCGTCCAGGCCGTCCACGAAGTTGACCGCGTTGATGGTGATGACGACGAGGGCCACCGTCAGCAGCGTGCCCTGCCACTGCGTGAGCGCGACCGTGCCGACGCCCGGTACCGGGATCCACAGGATGGTCAGGCCCTGGACCACCATCACGCCGGCGGCGATCATCTGGCCGCCGAGCTTGATCAGGGCGTCGATCTCGAACTTGTCGTCCAGGACGCCGATCAGCCAGATCAGGGCGGCCCCCGAGAGCAGGGCGCGGGGCTCGTTGGACTTCTCGAAGACCTCGTTGAGGTTGGTGAGGTGGTCGGCGACCAGCAGGCCGGCGCAGAGTCCGAAGAACATGGCGATACCGCCGAGCCGCGGAGTGGGCTCCCGGTGCACGTCACGTGCCCGGATCTCCGGCATCGCTCCCGCCACGATCGCGAACTTGCGTACCGGCCCTGTCAGCAGATACGTCACCGCGGCCGTGATGCAGAGCGTCAGCAGGTATTCACGCACGGGCTTCCCCACAGGTCTCGCTGGCCATCCTCGACCTCACACCCTAGCGATGCGCAAGGCGGTGCGACGCATACGGTGGAGGACTTACGGGTAGCGACGATGGTTGCACGTACGGCCGGGCACGCCCGTACTCCCACCCGTCCTCAGTCCGGGTACGGCGGGAATTGCGCGGTCAGGTCCCGTACGTCCGCCCGCGCCGCGGCCGGGTCCGTCGCCCCGCGCAGCACCCCGGTGAGCAGCGTGGCCACCGCCCGCATCTCCCGCTCCCCCATGCCCTGCGTGGTGACCGCGGCCGTGCCCAGGCGCAGGCCGCGGGCGTCGCCGTGCGGCAGCGCGCAGCAGTCCAGGACGATCCCGGCCGCCGCGAGCCGCCCCCGCGCGGTCTTCCCGTCGACGCCCAGCGGGGCGGGGTCGGCGGTGATCAGGTGGGTGTCGGTGCCGCCGGTGGTGACGACGAGTCCCTCGGCGGCCAGGTGGGCGGCGAGGGTCCGGGCGTTGGCGACCACCTGACGGGCGTAGGCCGCGTACCCGGGGGTGGCCGCCTCGCCGAAGGCGACGGCCTTGGCGGCGATGGTGTGCATCTGCGCACCGCCCTGCGTGAACGGGAAGACGGCCCGGTCGACGCGTTCCGCCAGTTCGCTCCCGCACAGGATCATGCCGCCGCGGGGTCCGCGCAGCACCTTGTGCGTGGTGGCGCAGACGATGTCGGCGTACGGCACGGGGCTCGGCGCCGCTCCCCCGGCGACGAGCCCGATGGGGTGCGCGGCGTCCGCGATGAGGTAGGCGCCCACCTCGTCGGCGATGTCGCGGAAGGCGGCGTGGTCGAGGTGGCGGGGGTAGGCGATGGAGCCGCAGACGATCGCCTTGGGCCGGCGGGCGCGGGCCAGGGTGCGCACCTGGTCGTAGTCGATCAGCCCGGTCTCCGCGTCCACGCCGTAGCCGACGAAGTCGAACCAGCGGCCGGAGAAGTTGGCGGGCGAACCGTGGGTGAGGTGTCCGCCGTAGGGCAGGCCGAGGGCGAGGACGGTGTCGCCGGGGCGCAGGAGGGCGGCGTAGGCGGCCAGCACGGCGGAGGAGCCGGAGTGGGGCTGTACGTTGGCGTGCTCGGCACCGAAGAGGCCCCGGGCGCGTTCGACGGCCAGCCGCTCGGCGGCGTCGACGATCTCGCAGCCGCCGTGGTGACGGGCGGCCGGGTAGCCCTCGGCGTACTTGTTGGCGAGCGGGGAGCCGAGGGCGGCCAGCACGGCGGGCGACGTGAAGTTCTCGGCGGCGATCAGCTGCAGGGTCGTCGACTGGCGGCGGCCCTCGGCGTAGAGGATCTCGGCCAGCTCGGGATCCTGGCGCGACAGGACTCCGAGCGAGCCGTCATCGGCCTCGATGAGGTCGTGGGTGACCGGCATGGTGCGCTCCGCACGTGCGTCGACGGTGACGTACGACCAATGTAGGCCCGGCCCGGCGAAGCCGCCCGGCGTGCGCACACGGCTTCCGCACCGGCTCGGGGCCCGTCGGCGCCGCCCGCGCCGGGGCCGCGCGGCGCGCCGTCTCACGCCCGGGCCGGTACCCCCGTCAGCGCCGTCACCACCGGGTCCAGCGCCTGGTGTATCTCGTCGCCGATCGAGCGGAAGAACGTCAGCGGGGCGCCGTACGGGTCGTACACCTCGTCCGCCTCCGCCGTGGGGGCCAGCAGCCATCCGCGCAGGGCGGCGGCCGCGCGGACCAGGGCGCGGGCGCGGGTGACCACGCCGTCCTCCAGGGGAGGGAGCGTCGCGGGGTCGATGGCGTTCACCAGGCGGGTGAACTCCTTGAGGGTGAAGGTGCGCAGGCCCGCCGAGTGGCCCATGGAGATGACCTGGGCGCGGTGGTCCCGGGTCGCGGTGAGGACCAGGTCCGCGCGGATCACGTGCTCGTCGAGCAGCTCGCGGCCGGTGAACCCGGCCGGGTCCGCGCCGAAGTCCGTGAGGACGGTCTCGGCGTTCGCCTCCATGGGGGCGCCCTCGTGGCCCCAGGTGCCGGCGCTCTCCACGATCAGGCCGCCGCCGAGCACGCCGAGCCGCTCCTGCACCGCGTGCCGGGTCAGCCGCTCGGTGATGGGCGAGCGGCAGACGTTTCCGGTGCTGACGTGGAGGATGCGGAAGCTGTCGCGCGGAAGTCCGACGAACGTGGTCGTGATCTCCGCGGCGCGTTCCCCGTTGCCTATGCCACGCCCCGTCTCAGGGGCCGTCAATTCGCCACCTCGAGGTCGGGTACCACCTTGCGCAGCTCCTCCGCCGACAACGCGCCCGCCCGCAGCAGCACCGGCACCTCGCGGGTGACGTCGACGATGGACGACGGGACGTTGCCGGGGGTGGGGCCGCCGTCGAGGTAGACGGAGACGGAGTCGCCGAGCATCCGCTGGGCGGCGTCGCAGTCCTCGGGGGCCGGGTGGCCGGTCAGGTTGGCCGAGGAGACGGCCATCGGGCCGACCTCGGTGAGCAGCTCGATGGCGACGGGGTGCAGCGGCATCCGGACGGCGACCGTGCCGCGGGTCTCGCCGAGGTCCCACTGCAGGGACGGCTGGTGCTTGGCGACCAGGGTCAGCGCGCCGGGCCAGAAGGCGTCGACGAGTTCCCAGGCCATCTCGGAGAAGTCCGTGACCAGGCCGTGCAGGGTGTTGGGCGAGCCGATGAGGACCGGGGAGGGCATGGTGCGGCCCCGTCCCTTGGCCTCCAGCAGGTCGCCGACGGCCTCCGCGGTGAAGGCGTCGGCGCCGATGCCGTACACGGTGTCCGTCGGCAGCACCACGAGCTCGCCACGGCGGACGGCGGACGCTGCCTCGCGCAGACCGGTCACTCGGTCGGTCGCGTCGTTGGTGTCGTAACGCCGTGCCATTTAGCGGGCCTCCTCGTACACGTACTGCGGGTAGATGGTCGTCGGGGTGTTCACGGCAGCGCCTTGCGGGCGGTCGCGAACCTGGGCCGGTTGTTGAGGTCGGGGTGGTCGGCCGCGTCGGCCCAGCCCCGTTCCTCGGCGAAGATCCACGGCACCTGCCCGCCCTGGGTGTCGGCGTGCTCGACGACGACCACGCCGCCGGGGCGCAGCAGGCGGTGCGCGGTGCGCTCCAGGCCGCGGATGAGGTCGAGGCCGTCCTCGCCGGAGAACAGGGCCAGCTCGGGATCGTGGTCGCGGGCCTCGGGGGCGACGTACTCCCACTCGGTGAGCGGGATGTACGGCGGGTTGGAGACCACCAGGTCGACCTGGCCGTCGAGGTCGGGGAAGGCGGTCAGGGCGTCGCCCTGGCGCAGTTCGACCCTGGACCCCTCCATGTTCCGGCGCGTCCACTTCAGGGCGTCCTCGGACAGTTCCACGGCGTACACGCGCGAGCGGGGCACCTCCTGGGCGAGCGCGAGCGCGATGGCGCCCGAGCCGGTGCACAGGTCGACGATGCAGGGCTCGACGACGTCCATGGCCCGGACCGCGTCTATGGCCCACCCGACGACCGACTCGGTCTCGGGACGGGGCACGAAGACGCCGGGGCCGACCTGGAGCTCCAGGTAGCGGAAGTAGGCGCGGCCGGTGATGTGCTGGAGCGGCTCGCGCGCCTCCCGGCGGGCGACGACCTCCCAGTACCGGGCGTCGAAGTCCGCGTCCGGCACGGTGTGCAGCTCGCCCCGCTTGACGCCGTGCAGGTACGCCGCGAGCTCCTCCGCGTCGGTGCGCGGCGAGGGCACGCCGGCGTCGGCCAGCCGCTGGGTGGCCTGGGCCACCTCCATGAGCAGCAGGTTCACGCTGGTCCTCCGGGGCTGAGCTGTTCGTCCGGTACGGGCGTACGGGTGCGGCTGCGGTGCCTACGCGGCGGCGAGCTTGGCCGCCGAGTCCGCGTCGACGCAGGCCTGGATCACCGAGTCGAGGTCGCCGTCCAGGACCTGGTCCAGGTTGTACGCCTTGAAGCCGACGCGGTGGTCCGAGATGCGGTTCTCCGGGAAGTTGTAGGTGCGGATCTTCTCGGAGCGGTCGACGGTGCGGACCTGGCTGCGCCGGGCGTCCGCGGCCTCCTTCTCCGCCTCCTCCTGTGCCGCCGCGAGCAGCCTGGAGCGCAGGATACGCATCGCCTGCTCCTTGTTCTGGAGCTGGCTCTTCTCGTTCTGGCAGGAGGCGACGACCCCGGTGGGGAGGTGGGTGATGCGCACGGCGGAGTCGGTGGTGTTGACGGACTGGCCGCCGGGCCCGGAGGACCGGTAGACGTCGATGCGCAGGTCGTTGGGGTTGATCTCGACGTCGATCTCCTCGGCCTCGGGGGTCACGAGGACGCCCGCCGCGGAGGTGTGGATCCGGCCCTGGGACTCGGTGGCGGGCACCCGCTGCACGCGGTGCACGCCGCCCTCGTACTTGAGCCGCGCCCACACGCCCTGCCCCGGCTCGGTGGCGCCCTGGCCGCCCTTGGTCTTCACGGCGACCTGGACGTCCTTGTAGCCGCCCAGCTCGGACTCGGTGGAGTCGATGATCTCGGTCTTCCAGCCGACCCGCTCGGCGTAGCGCAGGTACATGCGCAGCAGGTCGCCGGCGAAGAGGGCCGACTCGTCGCCGCCGGCGCCGGCCTTGATCTCGAGGATGACGTCCTTGTCGTCGCTGGGGTCGCGCGGGACGAGCAGCAGGCGCAGCTTCTCGGTGAGTTCCTCGCGCTGCTTGTCCAGCTCCTTGACCTCGGCGGCGAAGTCCGGGTCGTCGGCGGCCAGTTCGCGTGCGGTCTCGATGTCGTCGCCGGTCTGCTTCCAGGAGCGGAACGTGGCGACGATCGGGGTCAGCTCGGCGTACCGCTTGTTCAGCTTGCGCGCGTTCGCCTGGTCGGCGAAGACCGACGGGTCGGCGAGCTTCTTCTCCAGGTCGGCGTGCTCGGCGACGAGTTCCTCGACGGCCTCGAACATCTTGGGCTCCTGCTACTGCGTGGGAAGGGAAGGCGGGCGACCAAAAACGCCGGTCCCGGCGCTCCCCGGGCAGGGGATGCGGCCGTGGACCGGCGGTTGGGGGCTCGCTACTTCTTGGAGCCGGCGGCAGCCTTGCCGAAGCGGGCCTCGAAGCGGGCCACGCGGCCACCGGTGTCGAGGATCTTCTGCTTGCCCGTGTAGAACGGGTGGCACTCGGAGCAGACCTCGGCCCGGATGGTGCCGGACTCGATGGTGCTGCGGGTGGTGAACGACGCGCCACAGGTGCAGCTCACCTGCGTCTCGACGTACTCGGGGTGGATGTCGCGCTTCAAGGTGTCTCCTACTGTTCCTGGAGGGCGCCGGGTCGCCGCCGCGGGATGCGGGAGCGTGAACCGGAGCCGACGAACCAGTCTGCCAGGACTGGTGCCATCTCCCCAAACCGGGGGTCGGCGGGATCTATTCCCCGGCGTTCACGACGCCCTGCGCCTCGCCCGTGGCCGTGCCCTCCGTCACCGGCTCCGGGACCGGGCGGTCGTTCTTCAGGGCCGTCCAGAGCTGCTGGGCCTTGTCCTTCTCGACCAGGACGCGGTTGCCGTCGGCGGGGTCGTAGACCACCGGCATGGTGACCATCTGCATCCTGTCCGGGCCGATGCCCTTCAGGCCGCTCGCGAAGGACATCAGGGAGTTCACCGAGCCCAGGTCGGAGTCGGTGGTGACGGTCTTGGTGGCGGTGTCGGCGATGTCGTACAGCTTCTTGGGGTTGCCGAGCAGGCCGATGTCCTTGACCTGGTGGACCAGGGCCTTGACGAAGGCCTGCTGGAGCTGGATGCGGCCGAGGTCGGAGCCGTCGCCGACGCCGTGCCGGGTGCGGACCAGGCCGAGGGCCTGCTCGCCGTCGAGCCGGTGGGTGCCGGCCCGCAGGTCGAGGTGGCTGTCGGGGTCCTTGATGTCCTCGTTGGTGGTGACCCGGACGCCGCCGAGGTCGTCGACGAGGTGCTGGAAGCCGTTGAAGTCGACCTCCAGGTAGTGGTCCATGCGCAGGCCGCTGAGCGACTCGACGGTCTTCACGGCGCAGGCGGCGCCGCCGGTGGAGTAGGCGGAGTTGAACATCACGCCGTCGGCGGCGGGGTGGTCGCCGCCGCCGGTGTCGGTGCACTCGGGGCGGTCGACGAGGGTGTCGCGCGGGATGGAGACCACGCTGGCCTTCTTGTGGCCCTTGTAGACGTGCACGATCATCGCGGTGTCCGAGCGGGCGGTGCCGTCGTCGGTGCCGCCGCCGAGCTTCTTGTTGCCGCCGGCGCGGGTGTCGGAGCCGAGGACCAGGATGTTCTCGGAGCCGTTGTCGGCCTTCGCGGGGCGGTCGCCGCCGAGGGCCTGGTTGATGTCGACGCTGCTCAGGTTGCCGTTGAGCTTGAGGTAGAGGACTCCCGCCCCGGTGCCGCCGAGGAGCACGATGCCGGCGGCGCTCCAGGCGGCGACGAGCAGCGCCTTGCGCCGTCCGGTTCTGGGCCTGCGGCGGCGCCCCTTGCCCCGGTGGCCGGGGCCGGCGGGGCGGGACGGGCCGGGGCCGGGTATCGCGGGGTCCGGCGTGTTCTCGGCTGACATGGGCTCCTCGGTGTTCGTCCGGTCGCTTGCCCCCTGCGGTCGGGGTCGGGTCGGTCGGTTCCGGTGGAATGGCACCGGTTCCTCACCATGGTCCCCCCGTAGCTCGGACGGCGGAACTCGGGACAGGGTTGCACAACGGACTGTGGCGACCCGGTGCGGAAACGGTGACGGAGCGTGTTCACCGCGCCCCGGCCCGCGCCTGTGACCTGGGCATCCGCGAGTCCCGCCGCAGATCCGCGCGAACGCCGTCCGGGGCGCCCCGTGTGGCGAAGGTCGCAGCCGCGGGCCCGCTCACGGCGAAGGGGCCGCCCCCCCCTTGGAGGGAGGCGGCCCCGCCGGGACGGTGCACTCAGCCGAAGAGGTTGAACGCGTTCCACCCGGCCCCGACCCGGACGCGGGTCTGGAACGTCGCGGTGCCGGACTTGCCGGTGCCCTTGTACAGCCACAGCACACCGGAGGCGTCGCGGGCCAGCAGGTCGGGCCTGCCGTCGCCGGTGGTGTCACCGGCGGTGGCGAGGGCGGTGTAGACGGACCAGCCGCCGCCGACCCTGACCGGGCTGCCGAACGCCGGGGAGGCCTTCCCGGTGCCCGGGTAGAGCCACAGGACGCCCGAGCCGTCCCGCGCCAGCAGGTCGGGCCTGCCGTCGCGGTTGTAGTCGCCCTTGCCGGTGATCGTGTACTTGGCCCAGCCGCCGCCGATGCGGACGCGGCTGCCGAAGGTGCCGTCGCCCTTGCCGGGGTAGAGCCACAGGATGCCGTCCTTGTCCTTGGCGACCAGGTCGGCCAGGGCGTCGCCGGAGAGGTCGCCCGGGATGCGCAGGTCGCTCATCGCGTTCCAGCCGCCGCCGACGCGGATCGTCTCGTAGCGGTCGGCGCCGTTGAACGCGAACGTGTACAGCACCCCGTCCGGGGCGCGGAAGACGTAGTCCTGCCAGGAGTCGCGGTCCAGGTCGCCCTGGCGCACCAGGCTCAGGTTGCCCCAGCCGTCGAGCTCGACGCGGTTGCCCAGGTAGGGCCACTGGTCCCCGAGCGAGTAGTACTCGTACGCCGCACCGCCGGGCGTGCGGGCGAAGAGGTCCGCGAGCCCGTCGAAGTCGAGGTCGGTGTCGTCGACGCGGGAGTTGACGTCGGCGACGTAGGAGCTGACCTTGGCGTAGACGCCGTAGGCGCCCGAGGCGACGCAGTCCTCGACGCCCCAGGACACCACGCCGGCGATCCGGCCGTTGACCACGAGCGGACCGCCGGAGTCGCCGTTGCACGGGGAGACCGTCCCGGCGTCCTGGCCGGAGGCCGGGTTGCCCGCGCAGGCCATCTGCCCCGGCACGAAGTCGGAGCCCCAGTACGACGTGCAGGAGGCGTCCGAGCGCATCGGCACGGTCGCCTTCTTCAGCGTCGGCGAGATCTCCTGGCTGGTGGAGCTGGTGCGCCCCCAGCCGTAGACCGTCGCCGGGGCGCCGTTGGTGTAGGAGGCGGTGTCGTCGCTGGTCGTGGGCCGCAGCGTCTTGTACGGCAGCGCCTCGCTCAGCGTGAGGACCGCGAGGTCGCCGCCCGAGGTGGTGCTCGGCCGGTACGTGGGGTTGACCCACTGGCTCCACACGCCGGCCACCCGGCCGCCGTGCAGGTCGCCGGTTTCCCCGTCGGGGAGCTGGGCGGTGCCGCCGAGGACGACCCCGTTCTCCGACCAGTCCAGGCCGTACACGCAGTGCGCGGCGGTCAGGACCTTCGCCGGGGCGACCAGGGTGCCCCCGCAGAAGTAGCCCTCGTCGTCGCCCGGGTCGCTGGTGCCCTTGTCGTCGTAGTAGTGCAGCTGCACCATCCACGGCGCCTCGGAGATCGACGCGTCCTTGCCGCCGATGATCTTCGGGTCGATCCTGCCGGCCGGGGCCCCGGCGCTCGGTGTGGCCTCCGGCTGCGTTCCGGAGGCGGTGGCGGTGTGCCCCTTGAGAGCGGCCGCGGAGTCCTGGATCCGCTGGGCCAGCTCGGCGGGGGAGGCGGTGGCGGGCCGCTCGGTGACGGCGGCCGGCTGGGGCGGGACGGGCGCCCCGCCGGAGGCCTGGGCGGGGGCGGCCGCGAGGACCGCGCCCGACAGGGCGAGTGCGGCGGTGGCCGCGGGAAGAGCCAGCCGGGCTCTTCGAGGAGTAGATGTCACTCAGATCTCCTGTCGCTGTAGACGCAGGCAGGAGAGAACCGCCCCCGGGCGCGGGCCGGTGAAGGCAGCACTGATCACCCTGTGGGCGTATCCGAAAACACGTTCCCCCCCACTGCGGTGCGCTGATCCTACAAGCCCTGTACGCCAGAAGTCCCGCCCCGTCACACGAGTGACGAGGCGGGACTTCTTCGGTACGGCGGGCCGTCCGGCGGTGGCTCAGTCGCCGTTGCCGGGCGTCGGCGTCGTCTTCTGGATCTGCATCAGGAACTCGACGTTCGACTTGGTCTGCTTCATCTTGTCGAGAAGCAGCTCGATCGCCTGCTGCTGGTCGAGGGCGTGCAGCACCCGGCGCAGCTTCCAGGTGACCGCCAGCTCCTCGCTGCCGAGCAGGATCTCCTCCTTGCGGGTGCCGGACGCGTCGACGTCCACCGCGGGGAAGATGCGCTTGTCGGCGAGCTTGCGGTCCAGCTTCAGCTCGGCGTTGCCGGTGCCCTTGAACTCCTCGAAGATGACCTCGTCCATGCGGGACCCGGTGTCCACCAGGGCGGTGGCGAGGATGGTCAGCGAACCGCCGTCCTCGATGTTGCGGGCCGCACCGAAGAAGCGCTTCGGCGGGTACAGGGCGGTCGAGTCGACACCACCGGACAGGATGCGGCCGGAGGCCGGGGCGGCGAGGTTGTACGCACGGCCCAGACGCGTGATGGAGTCGAGCAGCACGACGACGTCGTGACCCAGCTCCACCAGGCGCTTGGCGCGCTCGATGGCCAGCTCGGCGACCGTGGTGTGGTCCTCGGCCGGGCGGTCGAAGGTCGAGGAGATGACCTCGCCCTTCACCGACCGCTGCATGTCGGTGACCTCTTCCGGACGCTCGTCGACCAGGACGACCATCAGGTGGCACTCGGGGTTGTTGTGCGTGATGGCGTTGGCGATCGCCTGCATGATCATGGTCTTGCCGGTCTTCGGCGGGGCCACGATCAGACCGCGCTGGCCCTTGCCGATGGGCGCGACGAGGTCGATGATGCGCGTGGTGAGGACGCCGGGGTCCGTCTCCAGGCGCAGGCGGTCCTGCGGGTACAGCGGCGTCAGCTTGTTGAACTCCGGCCGTCCGCGGCCGTGTTCGGGCGCCATGCCGTTGACCGAGTCCAGGCGCACGAGCGCGTTGAACTTCTCGCGGCGCTCGCCCTCCTTGGGCTGGCGCACGGCACCGGTGAGGTGGTCGCCCTTGCGCAGGCCGTTCTTGCGGACCTGAGCCAGGGAGACGTACACGTCGTTGGGGCCGGGCAGGTAGCCGGAGGTCCGGATGAACGCGTAGTTGTCGAGGATGTCGAGGATGCCGGCGACCGGGATGAGGACGTCGTCCTCGTTGATCTGCGGCTCCTGGATCTCGTCGCGTCCGCGACGGCCCCGGCGGTCGCGGTAACGGCCCCGGCGCCCGCGGCGGCCGCCGCCGTCGTCGTCGTAGCCGTCGTCGTGCTGCTGGCGGTCCTGGCGGCCGCCGCCCTGCTGCTGGCGGTCCTGCCGGCCGCCGCCCTGCTGCTGGTCGTCGCCCTTGTTGCGCCGGTCACGGCCACCGCGGTCGCCGCGGTCGCCCCGGTCACGGCGGTCGCGACGGCGGCCCTCGCCGCCCTCGCCGTCGGAACGGGCGTCGCCCTGGCCCTGCTGGTGGCCCTGGCCCTGCTGCTGGGCCGGCGCGTCGGCCTTCTGCTCGCCGCGGGTCTCGACGGCCACCGTCTCGGTGCCGCCGGAGGGGCTGCCCGCGTCGGCGGTGGCCCGGCGGCGACGGCGCTCGGAGGGGGCGTCGGTCGCGGGGGCGGCCTGCTCGGCCGCGGCGTCGACCTTGGGGGACGGCTGACCGGGGATCTCGATCTGCTGCTGGGCGCCGGAGTTGTCGGCGTCCGCCGTGTCGGTCCTCTTGCCGGCCTTGCCGGCCTTCTCCGCCCGCTCCGTCGTCCCGGCGGGGGCCTCGTCGCCCGTACGCGCCCGGGAGGTGCTGCGGCGCTTCGGCTTGGTCTCGCCGGCGGTGTCCGCGGCGGCGGGCGCGGCCTTGGCGGGGGCTCCGCCCGCGGCCTGCGCCTCCTTGATGACCTCGATCAGCTGGCTCTTGCGCATACGCGCGGTGCCCCTGATGCCGAGGCCGGATGCGACCTGCTGCAGCTCGGCCAGCACCATGCCCTCGAGGCCGGTACCGCGGCGCCGCCGGGAGCCGGCACCGGTGGCAGGCGCGGAGGCGTCCGTGGCGGGCGCGGCAGCGGTCTCCTCGACACGTGCGCCCATCAGATCGGTGGTGTCGCTCACGAAGGGTCCTTCCCTGGAGCGGGCGTCGGCCTGTCTGGCTCGGCGACCGGTTGTGCTGTCCGGCTTCGGTCCTTGCTGTGCGAACCGTGCCGGGGCGGTGGTCCGCCTGAACGGCGGAAGAGATATCTGGTGATGGCGCTTCCCCTAGCCGTGGCACCCGGTGTCTGTGTCATGCGGCGTGGTCGCACCGGTTCCGGGATTCCCCCAGAGGGGGTGACCCCCACCGGAGGGCCGCTCAATGCCCGTGCCTGCCGTACTGATCACGTACGACGTCCACTGCATGATGCGCCTTGGGGGGCTCCCGGAAGAATGTCTGTCCCGGACGGGGACACAAGGCACCTCGCCATGGTGGGGTCGGGTGCAGACTTGAGGTTAACACTACCGGATCCAACAAACATTCCCCCTTTCGCAATCCGGCAACCGCTCGCGCGTCTAGATGTCGCCGGATGTCGCCAGCGGCAGGACGCCGGCGCCCCGCCCGTCCAGGCCGAGCCGGTTGGCCGCCCAGTCCGTGCCGGCCAGCGCCTCGACCTTGTCGGCCGTGCCGGCGTCGGCCAGTGCCATCACCGTGGGTCCCGCGCCCGAGATCACCGCGGGGATGCCGTCGCCGCGCAGCCGTTCCACCAGCGCCGCGCTCTCCGGCATGGCCGGGGCGCGGTACTCCTGGTGGAGGCGGTCCTCGGTGGCCGGCAGCAGCAGCTCGGGGCGCCGGGTGAGGGCCTCGACGAGCAGCGCGGCGCGGCCCGCGTTGGCGGCGGCGTCGACGTGCGGGACGCTGCGCGGGAGCAGTCCGCGCGCCGTCTGGGTCAGAACCGGTTTCCCCGGTACGAAAACCACCGGAACGATGGAATCGGAGGGCTCCATCCTGATCGCCCGGGCGGCGCCGGACTCCATCCAGGACAGGGTGAAACCACCCAGCAGACAGGCTGCCACGTTGTCCGGGTGGCCCTCGATCTCGGTGGCGAGGTCGAGCAGTGCGGCGTCGTCGAGGCGCGCCTCGCCGCCTATGGTCACCGCGCGCGCGGCGACGATGCCGGCGCAGATGGCGGCGGAGGAGGAGCCGAGGCCGCGGCCGTGCGGGATGCGGTTGGCGCAGACGATCTCCAGGCCGCGCGGCTGCCCGCCGAGCAGGTCGAAGGCGGTGCGCAGGGAGCGGACGAGGAGGTGCTTCTCGTCGCGCGGGAGGGTCTCGCTGCCCTCACCCGCGATGTCGATGTGCAGCCCGGAGTCGGCCACCCGGACGACCACGTCGTCGTACAGACCCAGCGCGAGGCCGAAGGCGTCGAAGCCCGGACCGAGATTGGCGCTGGTGGCGGGGACGCGCACCCTGACGGCGGCGGCGCGGAACGCTGGACCGGCCATCGCTCGATGACTCTCCTTGAGCTGCGTGACTGTCGTATCTGTCGTGACTGTCGGGACGTCGAATGACATTCGATGACATACGGGACCCTGGGCCCCGCCGCTTCCTGTCGAACGGCCGGCCCTTACCGACCGCGGAGACGGCGCGGCACCGCGGCATATGCGGCAGGCGGGTTAGGTACAGCCTATCGAAGGAAGGTTCTGCGGCGACATAGGGCGCACAGGAGGCGCACGATGCGTGTCGTAAGCCCCCTGTGCACCCCCCGTACATGGCTTTCCCGGCCGGGCGTCGCTTACGCCCTCGTACGCCGGTCGCGTGCGCCCGGCGGCGCTCAGACCAGGCCGAGCCGCTCCGCCGCCGCCGCCGCGTCGACCGGGACGGTGACCGGCTGCGGGGCGCCCGCGACCGCCCAGTCCGGGTCCTTGAGCCCGTTGCCGGTGACGGTGCACACGATGCGCTGTCCCGGGTCGACCTTGCCCTGCTCCGCGGCCTTCAGCAGTCCCGCCACGGACGCGGCGGACGCGGGCTCCACGAAGACGCCCTCCTGGGACGCCAACAGCCGGTAGGCGCGCAGGATCTCACGGTCCGTCACCTCGTCGATGGCACCGCCCGACTCGTCCCGCGCGGCGAGCGCGAAGTCCCAGGAGGCGGGGTTGCCGATCCGGATCGCGGTGGCGATGGTCGAGGGGTCCTTGACGACCTCGCCGCGCACGATCGGGGCGCTGCCGGAGGCCTGGAACCCCCACATGCGGGGCGTCCTGGTGCTGACCCCGTCGGCGGCGTACTCCTTGTACCCCTTCCAGTACGCGGTGATGTTGCCCGCGTTGCCCACCGGGAGGACGTGGATGTCGGGCGCGTCGCCGAGCATGTCCACGATCTCGAAGGCGGCCGTCTTCTGCCCCTCGATACGCACCGGGTTGACCGAATTGACCAGCGCCACCGGGTAGTTGTCGCTGAGCGCGCGGGCCAGCGTCAGGCAGTCGTCGAAGTTGCCGTCGACCTGGAGGATCTTCGCGCCGTGCACGAGGGCCTGGCCCATCTTGCCGAGCGCGATCTTGCCCTGCGGCACGAGCACGGCGGAGACCATGCCGGCGCGCACGCCGTAGGCGGCGGCACTGGCGGACGTGTTCCCGGTGGAGGCGCAGATGACGGCCTGCGCGCCCTCCTCCTTGGCCTTGCTGATGGCCATGGTCATGCCGCGGTCCTTGAAGGACCCGGTCGGGTTCGCCCCCTCGACCTTGAGGTGGACCTCGCAGCCCGTGCGCTCGGAGAGCACCTGCGCGGGCACGAGCGGGGTGCCGCCCTCGCGGAGCGTCACGACGGGCGTGCTGTCGGAGACGGGCAGCCGGTCCCGGTACTCCTCGATGATTCCGCGCCACTGGTGGGTCATTGCTGGTTACTCTCCTTCAACCCGCATGATGCTGGCGACACCCCGCACGGTGTCGAGCTTGCGCAGCGCCTCGACCGTACCGCCGAGGGCGGCGTCGGACGCGCGGTGGGTGACGACGACGAGGGATGCCTCGCCGTCCTTGCCGGACTGCCGCACGGTGTCGATGGAGACACCGTGCTCCGCGAACACGGTCGCCACCTGGGCGAGCACGCCCGGTTTGTCGGCCACGTCGAGGCTGATGTGGTAGCGCGTGACGACGTCGCCCATCGGGGAGACGGGCAGCGCGGCGTACGCGGACTCACCGGGGCCGGTGGCGCCGCCGATCCGGTTGCGGCAGACGGCGACCAGGTCGCCGAGGACGGCGGAGGCGGTCGGGGAGCCGCCGGCGCCGGGCCCGTAGAACATGAGCTGACCGGCTGCCTCGGACTCGACGAACACGGCGTTGTACGCCTCGCGCACGTTGGCCAGCGGGTGGCTGAGCGGGATCATCGCGGGATGCACGCGCGCGGTGACCGATCCCCCGTCCGCCGCCCGCTCGCAGATGGCGAGCAGCTTGATGGTGCAGCCCATCTCCTTGGCGGAGGCGAAGTCGGCGGCGGTGACCTCGGTCATGCCCTCGCGGTAGACGTCGTCGAGGCGCACGCGCGTGTGGAAGGCGATTCCGGCGAGGATGGCGGCCTTGGCGGCGGCGTCGAAGCCCTCGACGTCGGCGGTCGGGTCGGCCTCCGCGTACCCGAGGGCGGTGGCCTCGTCGAGCGCCTCCTGGTACCCGGCCCCGGTCGAGTCCATGGCGTCGAGGATGAAGTTGGTCGTCCCGTTGACGATGCCGAGCACCCGGTTGACCTTGTCGCCGGCCAGCGACTCGCGCAGCGGCCGGATCAGCGGGATGGCACCGGCGACGGCGGCCTCGTAGTACAGGTCCTTGCCGTGCTCGTCGGCGGCGGCGTGCAGGGCCGCGCCGTCCTGGGCGATGAGCGCCTTGTTGGCGGAAACGACGGACGCGCCGTGCGCGAAGGCGGTGGTGATGAGCGTACGGGCGGGCTCGATCCCCCCGATCACCTCCACGACGACGTCGATGTCCCCCCGCTTGACGAGGGCGGTGGCGTCCGTGGTCACCAGGGCCGGGTCGATGCCCTCGCGCACCTTGTCGGGCCGCCGTACGGCGACGCCCGCGAGCTCCACCGGCGCCCCGATGCGGGCGGCGAGGTCGGCGGCGTGCGTCGTCATGATGCGCGCCACCTCTGAGCCGACCACTCCACAGCCCAGCAGCGCCACCTTCAGCGGACGCGTACGCATCATCCGACCTCGTTTCCTCTTACCGTCTACGGTTGGACCAGTCTCACGCACCGGACGGGATTTTCTGCCATTCGTCCGGATCGTGAGACGTTTATTTCATTTTCGGAGGGGTGGGCGCCGAAGGATCTTCGCCGCCCCGGCCGTCCCCTCCGCGGCCGGGATCAGCCGACGTCGAGACGGAGCAGGTCCTCCTCGGTCTCCCGCCGCACGATGACCCGCGCCGCGCCGTCCCGCACGGCGACGACCGGCGGACGCAGCACGTGGTTGTAGTTGCTGGCCATGGACCGGCAGTAGGCACCCGTCGCCGGTACGGCGACGAGGTCACCGGGTGCCAGGTCCCCCGGCAGGAAGGCGTCCTTGACCACGATGTCCCCGCTCTCGCAGTGCTTGCCGACGACGCGCACGAGCATCGGCTCGGCGTCGGAGGTGCGGGAGGCGAGGGCGACGCTGTACTCGGCGTCGTACAGCGCGGTACGGATGTTGTCCGACATCCCGCCGTCGACGGAGACGTACGTCCGCAGCCCGTCGAGCGGCTTGACCGTGCCGACCTCGTAGAGCGTGAAGGCGGTCGGCCCGACGATGGCCCGCCCGGGCTCGACGGAGATCCGCGGGGTGGCGAGCCGGGCGGCCTCGCACTCCCTCGTCACGATCTCGGTCAGCGCCTTGGCGATCTCGTGGGGCTCGCGGGGGTCGTCGTCGCTGGTGTACGCGATCCCGAGCCCGCCCCCGAGGTCGATCTCGGGCAGCTCGACCCCGTGCTCGTCGCGGATGTCCTTGAGCAGCCCCACCACCCGGTGCGCGGCGACCTCGAACCCCGACATGTCGAAGATCTGCGACCCGATGTGCGAGTGGATCCCGATGACCTCGAGCCCGTCGAGCTGCAGCGCCCGCCGCACGGCCTCGGCGGCCTGCCCGCCGGCCAGCGGAATGCCGAACTTCTGGTCCTCGTGGGCGGTGGCGATGAACTCGTGCGTGTGCGCCTCGACCCCGACGGTGATCCGGATCTGCACCCGCTGCCGCTTGCCGAGCGACTGCGCGATGTGCGCGACCCGCACGATCTCCTGGAACGAGTCGAGCACGATCCGCCCCACCCCGGCGCGCACGGCGCGCTCGATCTCCTCCGGCGACTTGTTGTTGCCGTGGAAGGCGATCCGCTCGGCGGGCATCCCGGCGGAGAGCGCGGTGGCCAGCTCGCCCCCGGAACACACGTCGAGGTTGAGCCCCTCTTCGTGCAGCCACCGCACCACGGCCCGGGACAGGAAGGCCTTCCCGGCGTAGAAGACGTCGGCGTCGTTGCCGAAGGCGGTGCGCCAGGCCCGCGCCCGGTCCCGGAAGTCGGCCTCGTCCAGGACGTAGGCGGGGGTGCCGTACTCCTCGGCGAGCTGCGTGACGGAGATCCCGCCGACGGTGACGACTCCGTCGGCGTCCCGGCCGACGGTGTGGGCCCAGACCTTGGGGTCGAGGGCGTTCAGGTCCTCCGCCGGGGCGGTGTAGTGCCCCTCGGGCAGGACATCGGCGTGACGGGGCCCGGCGGGGTGTGCGGAACGGCTCATGACGTCTTCTGGGCTCTCTCAGAGGTGGTCGGGTGCGTCGATGCCGAGGAGGGCCAGGCCGCCGGCCAGCACCGCCCCGACGGCTTCGGCGAGGGCCAGCCGGGCGCGGTGGGCGGCCGAGGGTTTCTCCCCGCCGCGCGGCAGCACGGTGAGCAGGAAGGGCAGCGCGGCGTCGGCGACGGTGACGAGGTGCCGGGCGAGCCGGTCGGGGGCGCGGTGGTCCGCGGCGGCGGCGAGGACGCGGGGGTGGTCGGCGAGGGCGGCGAGGAGTCCCGGCTCCACGTCGGTGAGCGGGCCGGGGGCGGCGGTGAACCCGAGGTCGGCTGCGTTGCGTGCGGCGGCACGGGCGCGGGCGTGGGCGTAGCGCACACGGAAGAGGGGGTTGCTCTCCCGCTGGACCAGGTGCTCGTCCCCGGCCCGGGGCCGGTCGTGGGGGGCGGGGTGGAGCAGGGCCCAGCGCCCGGCGTCGCGGCCGAGGGCGAGGAGACCGGCGGAGGCGGGCGCGGGTACGGGCACGGGACGGACGTTGACGGGCAGCTCGGCCGGGGCCGTTCCGACGGCGTCGACGGTCACCCCGAGGACGGAGGACCAGACCTCCTCGAACCCCTCGGCGGTCACGCGGACGAGGGCGCCCTGGGAGCGGAGCAGCCGCGCGGTGGCCTCGGCGACGACTACGGCACGCAGGTCGTGGGGGCAGTGGAGCTGGACGACGCGCCCGTCCGGCTGGTCGGCGTACCCGTACCGGACCCCGCGGCGCAGGATCTCACCGACGAGTCCGGCGCCTGCGGCCTCCCGGTCGAGACTGATGTTGAGGAATCCCGGCCCGGTGAGGACCACGTCGGTGATCCCGTCCGTGCCGACCAGGTAGGGCCGCAGCACCTCGGCGACCCGCAACGGCGTCTGCCCGGCGGGGCGGGCAAGCTGGAGGGCGATGCCGGTGGCGTAGTCCCCGCACCCGCCGGGCCCCGGCGGCGCGACCACGGCCCGCGTCGGCACGGCCACGCTCAGCTCCCCCGCGTCGACGGCACGGCGCACGGCGTGCAGCACGGTGCGGGAGAGTTCGACGGGGGTCACGTGACAAGCGTATGGGAGGGAGGGGGTGGGCAGGCGAACCGTTTCCCGGGAGTCCCGGGATGTGGACGCGGACCCCGCCGCCCCGGGCTCACGCCTGGGCGGGCGACCCGCTCTCCCCGGCAAGCCGGCGGACCCTCGGCAGGCTGCCCCGGGCAGGCGCTCCGGACGGCCCGCGGGCCTCCCGCTCGGCCAACTGCCGTACGAGACGGACGAGCTCGGCGGGTTCGAAGGGCTTGGGCAGAAAGGCGTCGACCCCCGTCGCGAACCCGGCGTCGATCTCGTACTGCGTGCAGGCACTGACGATCGCGATCGGAAGGTCCCGGGTCCGCGGGTCGGCGCGCAGCCGGGCAGCCGCCCCGATCCCGTCCAGCCGAGGCATCACCACGTCCAGCGTGACGACGTCGGGCCGCACCTGATGGACGACTTCAAGACACTCGGCACCATCGCCCGCGGTCACGACCTCGAAGCCCTCCAGCTCGAGGTTGACCCTGATCAGCTGCCGGATGACCTTGTTGTCATCCACAACAAGAATCCGGCCGTAAGCCCTAGGCACCACTCGAGAGTAGGTCGACACCGGCCACCGCGTCCGGGTTTTCCCCACTTCCACCCCACGCGAGGGACAACCCCCTGCGGGGGCCGCCCCCACGGTCGCCGAAACCCGTTCATGACCACCCCGGGTGAGCTGGTAGTGTTCTACCCGTCGCCGCGAGCAACACCGACTGCGGCGGACACGCCCCCGTAGCTCAGGGGATAGAGCAACGGCCTCCGGAGCCGTGTGCGCAGGTTCGAATCCTGCCGGGGGCACCGTGAATCAGGTGCCCAAAGACCCCGTCACCAGCGGAAACGCTGAGAGCGGGGTCTTCGCGTATGTGCAGGCATGTGCCGCCCGGAGCAGCCCTATGAGGCGGTCCGTGGACTATTCGTGGAAAGGATCTTGGGGCATCTTCCCTGGTCAACCCCGAGGCTTTCGAAGCGCCCCTCAGCCAGCGTCGGGCCACTCCTCCGGAGGGGCAGGCGGTTCCGGATTGCTCTGCCGCTCTGCCCGCCGCGTGTTCTCCCCTCGCAGGCTCGTCAACCACGGCCACAGATCCGGCAGCGGCTGTGCCGGGCAGGCAAGACGGTGCTCGATGCGGCACCGCTGGAACTGATCCGGCGGACACACCCCGTAGACCGTCACCCGTCCATCGGACAGCTCGATCCACCGATGCTCCGCCGGCACCGTGTGAGCCAGCGGACGCATGTCCGGCTCCAGCAGTACCCAGTCCTGCTCCAGCGTCGCCACCCGATCCTGCAGCAGCCCGCAGTACGGGCAGCGGGGCTGCCCACCACCCAGCCGCCGCGGCTTCTCCTCCAAGGCCCCCATACTGCGAGGGTCGTCAGCCCGGCAGTCCAGGCGTAGAGCGCGAACCGGACGGAACCCCTGGGGCAACCGTCCGCCAGCGGGGCGAAACACGACGCGGCAAGCGCAGCCAGCAACCAACGGCCGACTACACACGGCCGAGACATGGCGAAGTCCTCCGGGCCGAGCGGGCTGGAGGGCTGACGGCCTACCGCGTGATCACTCGTACTCGCGCAACAACTCCTCGATCTTGCGGTTGACGATCTCCTGGCGTCCGTCGATGCACTTGGCGTAGCGGCTCAGCAGGACCTCCACACTGTTGCCCGCACGTTCGGCGATTTCCGTCGGGTCCACCCCGGAGTGGAGCCAGGTCGACAGTGCCGAGTGCCGGAGGTCATACGGATGCCCGTGATCGGGTTCTCTTTGAACTCCCCGAGGTCCACCGCGTAGTGCAGCGCATTGGCGAGCGTTCGACGCTTGCGCCGGACGGTCTCCGCGGCTGCCGCCGTCCCGTCGAGCTTCAGCTTGAGCGAATCCAGGACGTCCCTGCCGATCGCGGCGTCACCGAGGCAGGCTCACAGACCTGCCCGATCCGCTGGCTAGCGGAATGGGCCATGATCACTCGCGCCAAATCCGCTCCAGCCCAAAGCCGCTCCACTGACCTGGCGCCAGTCTGCAGCACCTTCATCTGACTAGCACTCATGCAAAAGAGGATAGGTCTCAACGCGAGGGGGATCACCGGCTGGTCAGGCGGCGGGAAAGGTGGCACCCAGTTGAGGGCCGCCACCACACAATCAACGATTTCCGACATGTCCTCGTCGTCGAGTGCGACGACGAACCCGCGATGATCGAGGGCTGTATCACGACACCTCTTAAGGAACCGATCCTTGTCCTCGAAAGACCGACAGGCCAGAATCCCAAATCGCCCTCCCAGAGGAGAGAAGCGAGACAAAATTTGATCGAGTTCCGGATTCCCCACCTCTCACCCGTAGTTCTTACACTCGACAAATACATATTGGGCGGAAATTTTATGTCGCGCGAGGAAGGCGAAGAACCAATCTTTCGCATTGTTGGTGTAGGTGAAATCAATCCCTTTTCGTCCCTCATGAATCTCATGCTCCATTTCCGGCATGATGAGCGACGGATAGAACAAGGCTGTAAGCAACGCCTCGACGCGAGCATGATAGTTGTTCGCTTCTGCATTCCCGACCGGAGTATTGACTACAGCCCGAAGGAGCTTTCGATAGTCCGGCGCTGAAGTGCCATTGACTTCGCCCAGTTCCGCGTGCGAAATTACATCGGGAGCGTGCGTATTCACCTCCTTGTAGTGATGGTAGGCAGACGGACGTTCCAGAGTCTCTCGCCTCACGTCCGGCTTAGTGGAACCGTATTTTGCCTCAACATCCTTCCTGTAGACCTTCCTCTTGCCACTCTTCAGGACCCGAACCAATGCACTGCGCGGATCAGCCTCTTCTTCGGACTGCAATGCCGGGGTTTCGTTCGGCTCTCCCGAAGCCCACGGCATCTGAACTGGTCAGAGCCGTGGGCTTCCTCAGCCTCGCAGGTCAGCGAGAGCGGTGATCAGTAGACCGGCTAGTGATCATCACCGCCCGACAGGCAATGAGGGGCCCTCGCCCACCCGTGCTCGATCGAGCGGAAATCCACAGGGAACCACGGGGACGAGCGGGCACAGTGCAACGCAACAGCCCCCGACCGTCTCACCTGGTCAGGGGCCGTTCAACTGCGCGGTGGGTGTGGAATTTGAACCCACGGCGGCTCGCGCCACGGTGGTTTTCAAGACTCCGACTCACCGAAAGGGAGTTTAATAAGCGGCTCACTCAGTGAATTCTTGGGCTTCCTCGAGTCCTTCCTGAACGTAGTCCGGAAGCATGTCCTGAGCGGGACCATCTGGGGGCCAGACCCTTACACCATGCCGAGCAACGAAGTTCAGGGGAATCTTAGGGTTGTTGAGGTGGGGACGCGCGCCTCCGCCCCGACGAGCATCGATCTCGATCTGCTTCTGGAGCGCTGCTTCCCACTGGGAAAAATAGGGCTCCAGCTCTCTCGGATGGATCTCGTAGATTGCTTCCGGAGTCGATTGGTCGAAAACCGCAATGACCCAGAGATGAACCGACCTGTAGCGATCAATATTTTCGAGAGTGAGCGTATGCTCCGTAGTGATGCTGAGACTCTTTTTACGCTCCCCCCTAAAGTTCAACCGTGCGACAGTTTTGATTTCATACTCACGCCCCAGCGCATCCGTTGCATCGTTACCGACTCGCCCCCCTCCCTTGGTAAGGTTGAACAATTCAAGTAGCAATAGCTCCTTGTATCCCCCATCGTCGAACACATTATGGATATGCCGCTCAGAGGCGCTCCTCTGAAGCTGTAGACCCAGTTCAACGATCTTGCGGATGTCACCTTGCGGGCGGAGCAGAGCGCCCTGACCTTCTGGGTCTCTCTGGCTCGGGGCGAGTTGATGATCAGTCACAAAGGAACAGTCGCCCGTACTTAGATCAACGTCTACAGACTATAAGTAACACGATGAACGCGGAACGTGAGAGTCCGGCGTTCGAGGGCGCAGGGTTGCGTCATTGGAAGTGGTGTACGGGCTTTCACCTGATCCGGGCCCTGGCCTGGCGTCTGAGTGAGTGCCCAGATACAAGAGCGGCCGTCGGCTGCTCTTCGAGTAGGGGCGGCCACGCGTTGCTGAGACGGCAGCCGCCTTCTGGCTACTCGAAGCGCCTACTCGGGCTGGCCAATAGGCCAGTCTTCGGGTCGATGCTCCACCCGTCATCCAGCAGCGTTGCCGTCGCCGTCTGCAGGTTGAGGTCCGCGACGCTCCATCCCTCCCGAAGCGCGCGGCGGAGCAGCTCCAGATATAGGTGACTCGGAGAGGCAGGGCCGGCAGCACCAACCAGCTCGCGCGTCGCCGCAGCAACGGCCTCAGCCGTCGGCTCCTTGAACGAAGCCTCGGCGTCGTCCTGCGGAACCATTGTCAGGACAAGGTCGAGCGTAGTGACGTGCTCAAAGCCCGAGGCCAGCCCCTTCACAGAGCGCTGCCCCTTGTTCAGGATGACGATTTTCTCTGGCTCGATGCGCAGGCCGGCTGCCGCGACTGCGCGCTGGACCACTGCCCAAATTCTGCCCGAGGAGTTGCCGAAGACCATGGAGATGCGCCCGCCAGGCTTCAGGATGCGGCGGCACTGCTTGAGCGACTCCGTCAGCAGCGCCTCGTAGCGGCCCGCCGTGCGCTTAGTACCGGTGGAGCGATCGATCACCGCCTCCTTGTCGACATCCGTGAAGCCATCCAGCCAGCCCTCTTGGAACAGGGCCATATCCGCGTAGAAGAGGTTCGAACCGAACGGCGGGTCCGTGAAAACGTAATCCACGCTCGCGTCTGGTAGGGACAGCTCCGCAGCGCTCTCCGTGACGTACTCCGCGGGCACCGTGTCCGCGTCCACGTTGTGCGTGAACGCCTGTGCCCGGATCCAGTCGTCAGCCTTCAGCACGGCGGTCGTCTTGCGCTCAAAGAGTTCGAAGACGTTCCACTCATAGAAGACCGGCGCGATGTAGTAGTTCTGGTTCGCGGCGTTCAGCGGGCGTTTGTGCGACCACTGATACCGCTTGCTCGCCCGAGTCAACGTTGCAGTGAACGCGAACAGCAGCTTTTGACTCAGAGCACGATCCTCAATCCTGCGGATCTCATCGCGCAGGGCTACCAGAGTGCACAGGTTACGCGGCGAATAGAACGAAGCCACGGTCGTGTAGCCGCTCTTGCCCAGCGCAGACGCCCGGTACATTTCCCGGTCAGGGGTAATCTCAACGTGGGGAAAGTCCAGGCCGTCGACGTCGATACTCGGCGCCGCGACCGCCGGCTGCTCACGCTGCTTCGGGGAGCACGCACAGTTGACGTAGTCGACCGCGGGCTGCTCATCCACGCGCTCGAGCTTGCTCGAAATATGGGCCGAGCAGTGGGGACAGACCATGTTCGTCTTCGACCACTCCGCGGCCTCGAGCGAGTGGTAGTAGTTGACGGGCTTCTCGCAGCCCGCGCACCTCACCAGAACGCTCCAGACGGTCTTTGCAAGCTGGCCGGTCCCACCACACCCACTGCAGGCGACCTCGTAGATCTTGCCCACAGCATCCTGGGCCCGCTTGATGACGGCCTGCGCGGTACTTGTGAACTCGTGCCCCTCCACCATGTTCAGGTAGTTGGACCCGATGTGCCGACCCAGCACGGAGATGTCTGACAGGCGCGCCCGGCGCCCGGTGATCCGCGCCGCGACCCCCGTCATGCCAGACCCAGCGAACGGGTCGGCCACGACGCCGCCGGGCGGACAGTATGCCTCGATGAACGGCGTAATCGCAGGCACGGGGACCTTCGTCAGGTAGGCGTGCGCGAGGTAGGCAGGGTCACCACGGCCTACCACGATCTCCTCAGCCATGCCGCCAATGTTACTCATAGTCTGTAGACCCATCGTCTGCACCGTCCTAGCGTCCCTACATCATGACGCAAGCCTCCGACAAGCTCCGCATCCAGCGGCAACGAGCGGCGTTCGGCCACCGCGTGCGGGAGCACCGTCTCTCGGCAGGCCTTTCGCAGGAAGAGCTCGCGGAAAAGGCGGGGATCCACCGGACCTACGTCTCTTCGCTGGAACGAGGTCAGCGCAACGTAAGCCTTGACAACATCATAGCCCTCGCGCGTGCACTCAAAGTCGATGCCGCGCAACTGCTCGAAGGTATTTGACGGGCTTCAAGGAAGACGTTGATTTCGCTCGGTTCCTGAGCGTGGGAATCTACTCCGCCGACACGATTATCCAAGACCTCAAGCGCAATAACGGGCACTCCATTATCGAGCTCGAGCAGTACGCTGCCAACAAGGTATGGCAGACGAAAGTCAAGCGCATGCGTCTACCCGACCTCATGTGCATTAGGCACTGACAATTCAACACCGAGCCACGACAACGTGCCACAAATCAGTACAGGGAAAGCTGATTGGCTGCCGGTGATCCACGGCTCTGCCCACGGTGGCAGCCGGATAGGCGAGCAGCGCAACGGCCCGTGCTCACGGGCGCCGAGGAGCCGTGGACTGACTTCCCGTGAACCGTCGCTCCTGCCGGGGCACACTGTGCACATGTACGCAAGACCCCGTCATCAGCGAGTTCGCTGAGAGCGGGGTCTTCGCGTATGGGCAGGCGGATGGTTCTCACGGCGTGGCCCGTGCCTCTGCTGGTGATCGGAGCGCGGACGCAGGGGGCCCGTCGTGCCCGTGCCGTGGCTGCGCGGCACCGAGCGGTTGGCCGAGATTTCTTCCTGCACCTCTTTCCGGAGGTTGTCGGTCCGTTCCTGCTCCCGGTCGTTCTCGTTCAGGGGAGCCTTGGGCGCGGCCACCGCTTCGGCGGGGGCGGCAGGCCGGCGGTGGTCAGGGCGGGAACTTCGCGGCCCGGAGGGCGGCGGGGGACTCGTAGTCTGGGGTGGTGGAGCGGATTCTGGTGAGTGCCTGTTTGCTGGGCAGGCCCGTGCGTTATGACGGGGGTGCGAAGCCTGTCGGGGACGAGGTCGTCGCGCGGTGGCGGGGCGAGGGGCGGGTCGTCGTCTTCTGTCCGGAGGTGTCCGGTGGGCTGCCCGTGCCGCGGGCTCCGGCGGAGATCGTGGGCGGTGATGGTGGCGATGTGCTGGACGGGGTCGCCCGGGTGCTCACGGAGGGCGGGGAGGACGTCACCCGGCAGTTCGTTCGCGGGGCCCGGCTTGCGCTGGACGCCGCGCGGGGAGCCGGGGCCCGTGTGGCGTTGTTGAAGGAGTCCAGTCCGTCCTGTGGCTCGCTTCGTGTCTATGACGGGCGGTTCGCGGGGGCGCGGGTGCCGGGGCACGGTGTCACCACGGCCTTGTTGAGGCGAGCGGGGGTGCGGGTCTTCAGCGAGGACCAGGTCTCCGAGGCGGCGGCCTGCCTGCGCGAGCTGGAGGGCTCCGGCGCGTCGCGCTGACCGGCCGGCGCCTCCGGCGGCTTGTGGTGGACGGGAGAGAGGTCCGGGCTACGGTGCCTCGACTGCCGAGATCCGGTACTTGTGTACCTCCGCCTCGCGGATCCGGGCCGCCTGTTCGGGTTCCGGACCCGCGCCGCGGAAGCGGGCGAGGGCCTCGTCCGTCTCCCAGCGCTCGTAGACGTTGATCCGGTCCCGTTCGATCGCGTCGGCCGAGAGGGCGAAGTCCAGGCAGCCCTCGGCGGCGCGGGCCCGTTCGACGGCCTCCGAGCATGCGGCCAGGTACGCGTCACGGTCGGCGGTGTCCATCCACAGCTTCCCGGCGATGATGATCATGGTGCTCCTTGTGTCTTCCCTTGGCTCCCGACAGGCAGACCGCCGCCGGAGCCGGAAGTCATCGGCGTCGTGATCGCCTCCGTCAGGGGCTTTCGGGTCAGGTCCGGGACCTCGCAGTCGGGGGCCGCGTGGCCGACGGGGAAGAGGATGTAGGGGCGTTCGTTGCCGGGGCGTTCGCAGATCCTGGTGAGGAAGGCCATGGGGTTGGGTGTGTGCGTCAACGTGCTCAGGCCCATCGTGTGCAGGGCGGTGATGAAGAGGCCGCAGGCGATGCCGACGCTCTCGTTCACGTAGTAGTTCTTGCGCAGCGAGCCGTCCGGCATCGCGGTGCTCTTCTCGGCGAAGCAGACCACGAGCCACGGCACGACCTCGAGGAAGCTCTTGTCGGAGTCCGTTTCGAGGGGGGCGAGCGCCGCGCGCCACTCGGGCGGGATCCGGCCGCCCTCGTAGTTCACCCGTTCCTCCGCCTCCGCGGCGACCCGGATGCGGTGTTTGGTCTCGGCGTCGCCGATCACCGCGAACTTCCACGGCTGGAAGTGGGCGCCGGAGGGCGCGGTGTTCGCCGCGGCGACGGCGAGGTCGATGCACTCGCGCGGAACCGGCTCGTCGCTGAAGAAGCGCACGCTGCGCCGGCGGTCGACGAAGGACACGAAGTCCCGTCCGCGGCGGATCATTTCGGCCTCGTCGTAGCGGTCCGGGCGGTACGGGACGAACGGGTGCGTGTGCTGCCTCACGGGACTCCTCGTGGACGGGAGTCCTTAGAGTGGGACAGCGGGTGCCGGACAGGCAACAGAAGCCGTCCTTGCTTGCTTATTCGGCAGGAACAGTGGCTCTGGGCTGCCTTTTGGGTGGCAGATCGGCAGGTGCGTACGGTGGCACGGCGGGGGCTTGATCGGCTCGACGGCCGGATGCTGCGGCTGCTACGGGAGCGTCCGCGGGAAGGGCTGTTGGAGGTCGCCCGGCAACTCGGGGTCGCCCGCGGTACGTTGCAGGCGCGGCTCGACCGGCTGGCCGGCGCCGGTGTGGTGACCGGGTACGGGCCGGACGTGGACGTCGCCGCGCTCGGGCACACGGTGCAGGCGTTCACGACGTTCGAGGTGGACCAGCCGGCCCGGGCGGCCATCGCGGCGCGGCTGCGGGGCGTGCCGCAGATCCTGGAAGCACACGTCGTGACGGGGCCCGGCGACATCTGGTGCCGTATCGCGGGGACCAGCAACCAGCATGTCCAAGAGGTGATCGACCACGTGCTCGCGGTGCCCGGGGTGCGGCGCAGTACTACGGTCATCGCGCTGAGTGCGGTCGTTCCCTACCGCGTGCAGCCCCTCGTCGACGAGGTGTCCGGTCTGTCGGAACCCGGAGGATGAGGTCACGGCTCCGTTGTCGGTGCCCGGTGACAGCATGCGGGCATGAGTGGTGATTCTTCCAACCGGTCTTTCGACGGGGCTCCCGACGGGCCTTGCGATGGGTCTTTCGGTGGCTCTTTCGATGGGTCCTTCGGTGTGTCCTTCAACTGGCGTGACTTTCTCGGGCGTTGGCAGCAGGAGTGGATGCCCCGGCCCGAAGAGGACGTCGACGGCGGGCCCCGGTCCGTCGTCCTCGGGCGGGACGGGGCCGGTGAGGCGGCGATCCTCGCGGCGGAGGAGCGGCTGGGGCGGCGGTTGCCGCCGTCGTACCGGGAGTTCCTGGCCGTGAGCGACGGGTGGTTCGTGGACCAGATGGCCGGAATCTACCGGCTCGGCGGCGTCGCGGAGATCGACTGGTTCGGGGACCCGCACGACATGACGTCCGTGTACGAGGGGTTCCTGGACGACGACCCGTCGCCGGAGGCGGTCCTGCTGGCCGGGATGTGGCGGCGGGCGTTGCGGCTGGAGACGGACTCCGACGCGTCGTACGCGCTGCTCGACCCGGGGGACCGCGACGGGGACGGTGAGTGGGCGCTCTACGTGTACAAGGGCTGGGGCGGCGAGTTCCCGGACCGGTATCCGTCGTTCCGGGCGTACATGGAGGCCATGTACCGCCACTTCCACGCCACCCGGGCCGAGCGGTCCGACTTCGTGAACGCGACCACGCGTGAGCAGGACGCGGGCGTGGAGCGCGCGCGGTCGCTGGCCCTGCGGGGGCGGTACGAGGAGGCCGTGCCGCTGCTGGAGGAGGCGGCCGAGTTCGGACGGCCGCACAGTGCCGTGCTGTTGAACCAGATACGGCATTTCCTGGCTCCGGGGCACTCCCGGGGCTACGGCGGTCTGGTGGCCGACGCGCGCTACCTGCCGGAGGTGCTGCCCGTGGAGGCCGTGGGGCCGGCGCGGGAGCAGTGGCGGGCGGGCGGTGACGAGCACTGGCTGGGGATGATGGCCGCCCGCGGCGCCGGGCGGGAGGCGGCCGGGGCAGTGCTGGACGAGCTGCGGAACGGGACCTACCGGTATGCGCCCGCCGGTGCCTGGGGGCGGGCCGTCGGCGAGGCACGGGAGGCGGCCCGGTGGGGTGCGTGCGACGCGGCGTGGCGGGTGCTGCGGGGCGCGCTCCCGCGGTGGGAGCAGCCCGGGCCGCTGCTGATCGTTCCGCTCGGGCTGCTCGCCGATCCGGTGCTGGGGCCGCTGGTCACCGCGGAGCGGGGGCGGGAGGTGCTGGCGACGCCGCGAGGCGGGCAGGCGGGGCCCGCTCCCGAGCCGGTGCCGGATCTCGATCCGCCGGGGCTCGCGTGGCTGGCGGAGCCCGCCCGGTTCCACAGGTCGTTCGGTGGCGGGTACCGCTGTGTCTGGGTCGAGGGGGTCGGGCCCGAGAGGCTGCCCGGGCTGGTCGGGGAGGACGGCGCGGTGCTGAGCGGTCCCGTACGGCCGTTCGACGCGGCCCGGGCGGCGCGCAGGCCGCACGAGCGTGAGGACGAGGGCGTGGAGTTGTGGGAGGACCGGGCGGTGGTCGCCGCCGGGCGGGCCGAGGGGGCGTGGGCCTTCGCCTTCGACGGGTACGGCCTGCACCACATGAGTCATCTGTTCCGGTCGCCGGTCACGGACGCCTCCTCGGCCGGACGGGCCGTGGTGGTGTGGTGCGAGCCGGGGGGCTCGGCCGCCGGGGGCCGCCCGGACGCGTTCCACCTGTCCGTGGCCGAAGGGGGTGAGGAGTTGTACGCGTTCACCCTGTGGGGCTCGGACGTCGAGCGCTCCGGTGCGATACCCGGGGCGCTGGACCCGGACCGGTTGTTCCGCCCGGGGGATTCCGGGAACGAGGGGCACGTACGGGCGCTCGACGCACTGCACGGTGAACTCGGGCTGTCACTGCCCCGCTTCGCGCTCACCGAGGGCAGGCTCCCCACCTTCACCACCCGGTCCTGGACGCGGGCGCCCCGCGAGGGCGAGGGGTTCGCCTACCTCGCCTTCCGCAGGACGCGGCGGTGACAGCGCGGTGTGTGGGCGGGACGCCGGCCGACTGAGGCGTCGGCCGGCGGGGTGTGCGTCGCCGGTTCGCTCCCCGGGTCTCAGGCGCGGGCCAGTACCGTGCCCACCACCTGGCGCAGCATCGCCGCCGGGTCGGGGGCGGGGCCCGGGGAGCGCCAGGCCACGAAGCCGTCGGGGCGGACCAGGACGGCGCCGCCCCGGGTCACTCCGTGGGCCCGTGCCCAGTCGGTCTCCTCGTCGTCCGGGACCAGGTCGGCCCCGGCGCTCCCGCCCACGCGGTACGGCTTCAGCGGGACCCGCATCGCCGCGGCCACCTCGGCCGCCGCCTCGTGCCAGCCGGTGGGCTGGGCGGCGTCGCTGAGCAGGACGAGGGAGTCCTCGTAGAGGTCCAGCGTGGACAGGCGCTCCTCGCCCCGGCGGAGCCAGAGGTGGGGGGCCCTGCTGCCGGGGGCGCCGGAGAGGTCGAGCCCCTCCGGGACCACCGGCGTCGCCGGGTCGGCGCCGACCACCGCGCCCTTGGGGTAGCGGTAGCCGAGGGCGACGTTGAGGATGCCGCGCTGCGGTCCGCCACGGGCACCGCCGGGGCCGCCGGCCCCGGGTGCGCCCCCCGGACCCCCGGGGCCACCGGGAGCACCGCCGGACGACGCAGACGCACCGGCCGCCGCACCGCCGGGACCACCGCCCGCACCGCCGGGGGCACCCCCGGACGCCCCAGCCGCACCCGACGCAGCCCCGGGGCCACCCGGGCCACCCGAGCCGCCAGGCCCACCCGAGCCGCCAGGCCCACCCGAGCCGCCAGGCCCACCCGAGGCGCCGGGGCCACCCGGCCCACCCGGGCCGTCGGAGGCGCCGCCCCCTCCACCGGGCATCCCGCCCCCCATCACCGGCGGCGGTGCGAAGCCCGGGTGGCTGTGCTCGACCGAGCGGTGGGCGGCGCGGGCGCTGGTGGCCTCGGCGACCGGGCGGCGTTCCGTGTCGTAGGTGTCCAGGAGGGCCTCGCCCGCCCAGCCCTCCAGGACCGCCGCCAGCTTCCAGGCGAGGTTGTGGGCGTCCTGGATGCCGGTGTTGGAGCCGAAGGCGCCGGTGGGGGACATCTCGTGGGCCGAGTCGCCGGCCAGCAGGACGCGACCGGAGCGGTAGCTGCGGGCGACGCGCTGGGCGGCGTGCCAGGGGGCCTTGCCGGTGATCTCGACGTCGAGGCCGGGGTCGCCGACGGCGCGGCGGATGTGGGCGGCGCAGCGCTCGTCGGTGAAGTCCTCCACCGTTTCGCCCTGCTCGGGGTGCCAGGGGGCGTGGAAGACCCACTTCTCCCGGTTGTCCACGGGCAGGAGGGCGCCGTCGGCGTTCTCGTCCGTGAGGTAGCAGACGATGAAACGGCGGTCGCCCACGACGTCGGCGAGGCGGCGGGAGCGGAAGGTGATGCTGACGTTGTGGAAGAGGTCGCCGGGTCCGCTCTGGCCGATGCCGAGCTGTTCGCGGACGGGGCTGCGGGGGCCGTCGGCGGCGACCAGGTAGTCCGCGCGGATGGTGGTGTGCTCGCCGGTCTCCCGGCTCTTCACGACCGCCGTCACGCCGTCGGCGTCGGCCTCGAAGGAGAGCAGCTCGGTCCCGAAGCGGAGGTCGCCGCCGAGGTTGACGGCGTGGGTGAGGAGTTCGGGTTCCAGGTCGTTCTGGCTGCACAGGCACCAGGAGCTGGGGCTGAAGCGGGCCAGTCCGTTGCCGGGGTCGATCTGCTTGAACAGCCACTCCCCCGCGTCGCCGACCAGGGTGGGCGTCTGGAGGATGCCGTGGTTGTCGGCGAGGGTGGCGGCGGCCCTGCGGATGTCCGGCTCGGTGCCGGCCACCCGGAAGATCTCCATCGTGCGGACGTTGTTGCCGCGCCCGCGAGGGTGGATGGAAGTGCCGGCGTGCCGCTCGACCAGGGTGTGCCGGACGCCCAGCCGGCCCAGGAAGACCGACATCGACAGGCCCACCAGGGACCCGCCGACGACGAGGACCGGCACGCGGTGGGTCCGGTCGCCCCCGGGGGCGGCACCGCCGGACCGGTCGGCTCTTTCGTTCATGGTTGCTCGTCCTCCGTTGCGACAGAAGTGAGTGGCAGAAGTGAGTGACAGACGTGGGTGGCAGACGTGGGTGACAGATGTGGGTGGCGGACGTGGGTGACAGACGTGCGGGGCTCTCATCCATGCCCCGTACGGCCCGTCGAGGCCCGCGGCGGCGCAGGCTTCACCCGCTTAACCCTCCTGGTTCGCGGACCCCGCGGGCACGGCTCACGATCGTGCTTATGCGACCGTCGCACCCCGCCGGCCTGGCGCGCGCCAGTGACGATCGCCCCCAGTCCACGAGAAGTTCCCCGGAGAAGAGGTGGGCCGGATGACGGTCTCTCCCGTCGTAGCGACGGACGCCCCGACCACGAACGCCACGGACGCGACGAACACCGCGAGCACCACCGACGCGGCCGACGCCGCACGCGCCGCGGACGCGGGCGGCGTGTCGATATCCGCGTTCGACGGTTCCCGCGTACGCGTCGTCCTGATGCTGGACGTCCACGACGGCATGCAGCAGGAGTTCCTGGACGCCTACGAGCGCATCCGCGACCGGGTCGCCGCCGTTCCGGGACACGTCAGCGACCAACTCTGCCAGTCCCTGGAGAACCCGACCCAGTGGCTGCTGACCAGCGAGTGGGAGAGCGCCGCGCCCTTCCTGGCCTGGGTCAACAGCGACGAGCACCTGGACACCGTCGAGCCCTTGCAGACCTGTGTCCGGGACACCCACTCGCTGCGCTACAGCGTCCTGCGGGAGACCGACGGCGGACGCCCGGCGCCCGGTGAGCCGCGCTCCGCGCCCCGCATCGGCGGCAACGTCGTGCGGCACGCCCTGACCTTCACCGTACGGCCCGGCAGCGAGGCGGAGACCGCCCGGCTGCTGTCCGAGTACGTGTCGCCCGACGCCCACGTGGACGGCTCCACGCGGCTGCTGCGCACCTCGCTTTTCATGCAGGGCAACCGGATCGTGCGCGCGGTGGAGGTGCGGGGCGACCTGCAGACCGCGCTGCGGCACGTGGCCCGGCAGCCCGGGGTGCGGGCCGTCGAGGAGGCCCTCAACCCGTATCTGGAGCAGGACCGCGACCTCGCCGACCCGCAGTCCGCCCGGCGGTTCTTCACCCGGGCCGCCATGCCGGCCGTTCACCACGCGACGTCCGGCGAGCGGGCCGGTGCGCTGCGGGCCGGTGCGCGCACCGAGCGGCTCGCGCTGCTCTACCCGGTGCGCGCCGGCGCGGGCGGGGAGCTGGCCCGGCTGCTGGCCCGGCAGGACGCGTCGGCCGCGCAGGACCCGGCGGGTCCGGTACTGGCGGCCACCGTCTTCCACCGCGACGACCTCGTCGTACGGCTCGTCGACGTGGCCGGTGACCCCGGCTCCGCGCCCGCCGCCGTGCTGGGCCTGCACGGGGCCGAGGGCGCCGCGGCCGCCGAGCGGCTGCTGGACGTCGCCGCGGCCGGCGTCGAGGGGGCGCCGGCAAAGGCCGCCACGCTGTCCCGGCTGCTGGACCGCATCCGTATGACGCCTCTGACCGACCGGAGTTCGGCCGGTTCCTGAGGAGCCCCCTCCGGTGGTGTGCCCGCCGGTCCGCGTGGACCCGTCCCCGGCGCTCCGCGCCCGCCCCGGCCCGTCTCCACTTTCTCCCCGCTTCTCCCCCACGCCCTCCCGTCTCCCCGGAGTGAACGACATGACAGACCAGCAGGTACGCATCGTCTCCCTCGGCGACATCGCGCCGAACCGCCGCCGCGGCGGAGACCTCCGCGCTCTCCTCACGCCGACCACCGCCGGTTCGACCAGCGGCTTCATGGGCGTGGCCATCGTGCAGCCCGGCGACCGCATCGCCGAGCACTACCACCCGTACTCCGAGGAGTTCGTGTACGTCACGGAGGGCGCCCTCGAAGTGGACCTGGACGGGGTGCCGCACTCGCTCGCCACCGGGCAGGGGCTGCTGATCCCGCAGGACATGCGCCACCGTTTCCGCAACACGGGGGACGTCGAGGCGCGGCTCGTCTTCCACCTGGGGCCGCTGGCCCCGCGGCCGGAGCTGGGCCACGTCGACACGGAGGACGCGGAGGGCAACGCGCTCCCGTGCGACGGGGCCCACGGCCACGCCGCGCACGAGCGGCCCGCCCCCGCGGCCGAGGTGGTGTCATGACCCGGCGACGGGTCGCCGTCACGGGCATAGGCGTCGTCGCCCCGGGCGGGATCGGCGTGCCCCAGTTCTGGGGGCTGCTGTCCGAAGGCCGTACGGCGACGCGCCGCATCTCCCTGTTCGACCCGGCGGGGCTGCGCTCGCAGATCGCCGCCGAGTGCGACTTCGAGCCCGCCGACCACGGGCTCGGCCTGGCCACGGCCCAACGCTGCGACCGTTACGTGCAGTTCGCGCTGGTGGCCGCCTCGGAGGCGGTCCGGGACGCGAACCTCGACCTGAACCGCGAGGACCCCTGGCGCACCGGTGCCACCCTCGGCACGGCGGTCGGCGGCACCACCCGGCTGGAACACGACTACGTGCTGGTCAGTGAGCGCGGCTCGCGCTGGGACGTCGACGACCGGCGGGCCGAGCCGCACCTGGAGCGCGCTTTCACGCCCGCCACCCTCTCCTCCGCGGTCGCCGAGGAGTTCGGGGTGCGCGGGCCGGTGCAGACCGTCTCCACCGGGTGCACGTCCGGGCTCGACGCGGTCGGGTACGCCTTCCACGCGGTCGCCGAGGGGCGCGTCGACGTGTGCCTGGCGGGCGCGTCGGACTCGCCGATATCGCCGATCACGATGGCCTGCTTCGACGCCATCAAGGCGACCTCGCCCAACAACGACGACCCGGCGCACGCCTCCCGCCCCTTCGACGCCGACCGCAACGGCTTCGTGATGGGCGAGGGCGCGGCGGTGCTGGTCCTGGAGGACCTGGAGCACGCCCGGGCCCGGGGTGCGGACGTGTACTGCGAGATCTCCGGCTACGCCACGTTCGGCAACGCCTACCACATGACCGGGCTCACCAAGGAGGGCCTGGAGATGGCGCGGGCCATCGACACGGCGCTGGACATGGCCCGCCTCGACGGCTCGGCGATCGACTACGTCAACGCGCACGGCTCCGGCACCCAGCAGAACGACCGGCACGAGACCGCGGCCGTCAAGCGCTCGCTGGGCGAGCACGCCTACGCGACGCCGATGAGTTCCATCAAGTCGATGGTCGGCCACTCGCTGGGCGCGATCGGCTCGATCGAACTGGCCGCGTGCGTCCTGGCGATGGCCCACCAGGTGGTGCCGCCCACGGCCAACTACACGACCCCCGACCCCGAGTGCGACCTGGACTACGTGCCGCGCGAGGCACGGGAGCGGACGCTGCGGCACGTGCTGTCGGTGGGCAGCGGCTTCGGCGGCTTCCAGTCCGCGGTCGTGCTGAGCGGCAGTGAAGGAGGGCTGCGATGAGCGGACCAGGACAGACCAAGGGCGGGCCCCGGCGGGCGGTCGTCACCGGCCTGGGCGTGGTGTCCCCGCACGGCACCGGCGTCGAGGCGCACTGGAAGGCGGTCGCCGACGGCACCAGCAGCCTCGGGCCCGTCACCCGGGAGGGCTGCGCGCACCTGCCGCTGCGGGTCGCGGGCGAGGTGCACGGATTCGACGCGGCCGAGACGGTCGAGGACCGGTTCCTCGTGCAGACCGACCGGTTCACCCACTTCGCGCTGGCCGCCACCCAGCACGCCCTGGCCGACGCCCGGTTCGGCCGGGCGGACGTCGACTCGCCGTTCTCGGTCGGCGTGGTCACCGCTGCCGGTTCGGGCGGCGGCGAGTTCGGGCAGCGGGAGCTGCAGAACCTGTGGGGCCAGGGCTCGCGGCACGTCGGCCCGTACCAGTCGATCGCCTGGTTCTACGCGGCCAGCACCGGCCAGGTCTCGATACGCAACGACTTCAAGGGGCCCTGCGGGGTCGTGGCCGCCGACGAGGCGGGCGGTCTGGACGCCCTGGCGCACGCGGCGCTGGCCGTGCGGGGCGGCACCGACACGGTGGTCTGCGGCGCGACGGAGGCGCCGTTGGCCCCGTACTCGATCGTCTGCCAGCTCGGCTACCCCGAGCTGAGCCGGTCCGCCGAACCCGAGCGCGCCTACCGCCCGTTCACCGACGCGGCCTGCGGGTTCGCGCCGGCCGAGGGCGGGGCCGTACTGCTCGTGGAGGAGGAGACGGCGGCCCGCGGGCGCGGCGCGGACGTGCGGGCGACGGTGGCCGGGCACGCGGCGACCTTCACCGGGCCCGGACGCTGGGAGCTCTCCCGCCAGGGGCTGGCCCGCGCCATCGAGGGCGCGCTGGCCGAGGCGGGGTGCCGGCCCGAGGACGTGGACGTGGTCTTCGCGGACGCCCTCGGGGTCCCGGAGGCCGACCGGGCGGAGGCCCTGGCCCTGGCCGACGCGCTGGGCCCGCACGCCGCGCGGGTGCCGGTGACCGCGCCCAAGACGGGGACCGGGCGGGCGTACTGCGCGGCTCCGGTGCTGGACGTGGCGACGGCGGTGCTCGCGATGGAGCACGGGCTGGTACCGCCGACCCCGCACGTGGCCGACGTGTGCCACGACCTGGACGTGGTGACCGGCCGGGCCCGCCCCGCCGAGCCGCGTACGGCCCTGGTCCTGGCGCGCGGCCTCATGGGGTCCAACTCGGCGCTCGTCCTGCGCCGGGGCGCCGTGCCGCCCGCGGGCCGCTGACCCCCGGGCCCCCACCGATCACCGACCGCCGAAGGCCGCGGAGAAAGGCCCGTGGCCCGGCAATCCGAGTCAAGGAGGACACCATGACCGACCAACTGGACTACCAGGTGACCGTCGAGGAGCTGTCGGCGCTGATGAAGCGCACCGCCGGCGTGCACGTCGACCCGGTCACCCTGCGGCAGCAGGCCGACGACGGTTTCGACACCTTCGGCCTGGACTCCCTCGGCCTGCTGGGCATCGTGGCCGAGCTGGAGAAGCGGTACGGCCTGGGCCTGCCCGAGCAGGCCGAGCGCTGCAAGACGCCCGCCGATTTCCTCGCGCTGGTCAACGGCGCCCTGAAGACGGGAGTGTGACATGGCAGGGCACACCGACAACGAGATCACCATCGCCGCCCCGATGGAGCTGGTCTGGAACATGACCAACGACATCGAGAAGTGGCCCGGGCTGTTCAGCGAGTACGCCTCCGTGGAGGTGCTCGGCCGTGACGAGGACAAGGTGACCTTCCGGCTCACCATGCACCCGGACGCCGACGGCAAGGTGTGGAGCTGGGTCTCCGAGCGGGTCGCCGACCCCGTCACCCGCACCGTCCGCGCCCACCGGGTCGAGACCGGCCCCTTCCAGTACATGAACATCGTCTGGGAGTACGCCGAGACCGCCGAGGGCACCGTCATGCGCTGGACGCAGGACTTCGCGATGAAGCCGGACGCGCCCGTGGACGACGCCTGGATGACGGACAACATCAACCGCAACTCGCGTACGCAGATGGCACTGATCCGGGACCGGATCGAGCAGGCGGCGGGCGAGCGGCGCACCGCGTCGGTGCTCGCCGACTGAGAACGGCCCCGGCACCGACCCACCCCGCGAAGGGCAGCACCCCATGCACCACACACTGATCGTCGCCCGGATGGCACCCGGCGCGGCACCGGACATCGCGAAGGTGTTCGCGGAGTCCGACAGCGGCGAACTGCCGCACCTGGTCGGCGTCAACCGTCGCAGCCTCTTCGAGTTCGGCGACGGCGTGTACCTGCACCTCATCGAGAGCGACCAGGACCCGGCACCCACCATCGGCAGGCTGACCGGGCACCCGGAGTTCCGCCGGGTCAGCGAGCGGCTGGAGCCGTACGTCTCGGCGTACGACCCGGCGACCTGGCGCGGTCCGAAGGACGCGATGGCGCGCTGCTTCTACCGCTGGGAGCGGACCCCCGTCGGCTGACGGCACCGCCTCCCCGCGCGCGCCGGGGTCACCCGCGGAAACGGGTGACCCCGGCGAAGACGTTGACGAAGGCCGATCGGTTGCCTTCAGCAATCGATTGTCCGCGTGAGAAGGGACACTTCGGAAACGGTGATGTTTTCGTACGTCCGTCCGCTTGGATCTTGGGGGTACAACAGCACAGCGATTCGCCGTGCGTGCCCCGACGACCAGCAGAGAGGACGCACGCCGTGGGCCGATCCACCGCCCGCCGGGCCAGCCGGAGAACCGGACCGGACGGTGCGGGGCACAGATCCCGCTCCCGCAGACGCAGACGCCGCGGACCCGCCCGCGCGGTCCTGGCCTGCGTCGCCCTCGGGGCCGTCCTGCTCACCGCGGGTGCCGCCGTGGCGTACTGGCGGGAGACCAGGCCGCCGGTGACGGACGACCAGGTGGCCGACGTCACGGACGCGCTGGACGCCTCGACCAGGACCCCCTCGGCCTCCGCGTCCCCCTCCCCCTCGCCGTCCGTGAAGACCTCCCCGTCGCCCTCGGCCTCCCCCTCGGCGTCGGCCTCGCCCTCCACCATCGCCATTCCGGCGACCGGACCCGGCACCTTCGTCACCGCCCGGGCCGACGGCACGACCGTGGGCACCGGCAGCCGCGTACGCCGCTACAAGGTCCTGGTGGAGGAGGGCCTCGACGTCCGGCCCGGGGCGGCGGCCGACGAGATAGCCGAGGTGCTCGCCGACCGGCGCGGCTGGACCCGCGACGGGACCAACTCCTTCCGTCTGGTCAGCAGCGGTTCGTACGACTTCGTGGTGAAGATCGCCACGCCGGGCACCGTCGACCGGATCTGCGGCGCCGCGGGCCTGGACACCGGGGGCGAGGTCAACTGCAGCGTCGGCACGGACGTCGTGGTGAACCTCAAGCGCTGGGTGCTGGGTTCGCCGGAGTTCGACGGCCCCATCCACGAGTACCGGGCGCTGATCGTCAACCACGAGGTCGGCCACCGCATCGGCCACGGCCACGAGACCTGCCCCGGCGCCGGGCGGCCCGCCCCGGCGATGATGCAGCAGATCAAGGGCCTCAAGGGGTGCGTGGCCAACGCCTGGCCCTACGACGAGTCCGGCGACTACCTGGGCGGCCCGTCGGTGCCCTGAGCCCACCGCGGCGGCGCTGTCCGGGGGGCGGTTCGCAGGACAGGACGCGCCACGGGGGCGATGATCGGCTCATGACCACCACACCGCGCTTCGATCCCCGAGCCCTGCTGGCGGCGAGCCGGCTCGGCGTCCTGGCGACGATCAAGTCGGACGGCCGCCCGCAGCTCTCCCCCGTGATGCCCGCCTACGACGAGGAGGCCGGCGTCGTCCGGGTGTCGACGCGCGAAGGGCTCGCCAAGACGGCGAACCTGCGCCGGGACCCGCGCGCCACGCTGGAGGTGACGGCCCCGGACGGCAGGTCCTGGGCCACCGCCGAGGGCGTCGCCACCCTCACCGGACCGGGCACCGACCCGCACGGACCGGAGGTCGAGGCGCTGGTGGAGTACTACCGCGCCGCAGCCGGGGAGCACCCGGACTGGGACGAGTACCGGGCGGCGATGGTGTCCGACCGCCGGGTGCTGCTCACCATCACGGTCGAGCGCGTGTACGGCGCCTCCCTCGGCTGAACCGGCCCGGCGGCTGCCGGGTCCGCACGGTTTCCGTGCAAGTTCCGCGCCGGGCGGTGATCGATCCGTCCGGCGTTTGCGTACCTCCTGGTGTACCGGCACGCGCGCGAGCACCCGTGCGCGTCGCCCCGCGTCCGCCGCGTCGCCTGGAGGCACCATGCGCCTGTCCCGCAGCAGGGTCGGAGTCCTCGTCCTGTTCGGTGCGATGATCCTGACCCTCACCGCGCTGGCCTTCCCGGCCGTGCTCGGTCTGGACAAGCCCGCCGGCGACCAGAGCCGGGTGGTGGCCAGTACGAGGTTCGGTCCGCTCACCGAGGCGGACCGCGATTTCGTGGTCAAGGTCCGTGCCGCCGGGCTGTGGGAGTACCCGCTGGGCGAGATGGTGATGGAGCGCGGGACGACGAAGGCGATGAAGACGGCCGGGGAGCACCTGGTCGTCGGGCACGCGGGCCTCGACGCGAAGTGCCGCGAGATCGCCCCCGAGCTGGGCATCACCCTGCCCAACCGGGCCTCTGAGCAGCAGGAGGGCTTCGTGGCCTCGGTGGACGCCAGGAGCGGCAAGGAGTTCGACTCGGCGGCGGTCAACATCATGCGGGTGACCCACGGCCAGATCTTCCCCGCCATCGCCAACGTCCGGGCCGCCACCAGGAACACGCTGGTGCGGCAGTTGGCGGACCTGGCCAACGACACCGTCCTGGACCACATCACGGTGCTGGAGAAGACCGGCCTGGTCGAGTACGACCGGGTCACCTTCCAGCAGACCGGACCGGCGAAGCTGCCCCGGGAGAAGGTCACCCCGCCCCCGCCGCAGCCGGGCGAGCGGGTGCTGGTGCTGAAGCCGCGGCCCGACCTGGACGTGAACACGGCGTCCCCGGCGCCCGCTCCGTCGCCGGCGGCCCCCTGAAGCCGGGGCGGCCCGGGGGCGGGCACCATTACGACCGCGTCACGACCGGCGGCGGGCGGAACGGGCCCCGGGCCCCGCGCGTTCTTAGGGGTTGGCGGCCGACGGAGTCCGCCTGGCCATGACCATCCGGCGCCGGGACCGGTGGTGGGCGGGCCTCCCCTTCGCTTCCCGCCCCCGCCCGCCCGGGGCCGACCACAGGAAGAGCCAGACCATGACAGCTTCCGGACCGGGCGGCGACGCCCCTCAGGGGCCGGGCGGCACGCCGTCCGTGCCCGAGTACGTCTGGCGGCTGTTCCTGGAGGACGACGAGCGTGCCATCCGCGCCTCCGCCCCCAGGGAGCCCGCCGCCCGGGACCGGCTCCCCGGGCGCCCGCCGCAACCCCCGGCGGGTCACCCGGGCCGGGCCCTCGCACCCGCACCCGCACCCGCACCCGCACCCACGGTCGGTGAGGCGTGGCAGGCGGAGGACACGTGGGCGGGTCCTGCCTGGCGCGAACTGGACGGCCGGGCCCGGGTGCGGCGGATCGGCCGGGTGCTCGGCACGGCCGCCGCGGCGGCCCTCGCCCTGACCGCGTGGTCGCACCTGTCCGCCGGCCCGGTCGTCCCGGACGGCGGACCCGCCGAAACGATCGGGCAGCGCCTGGAGGAGAGTCCCGCCCTGCCCACGGCGGGCCCGGCCCCGGACGCCGCCCTGCCCACGCCGTCCGGCGACGCGAGCCCCGCCGTCTTCGGGCCCGCCCCGTCCGCGGCACCCGGGGCGTCCGGCTCCCCGTCGTGGACCGTCAACTGAAAGGGACGTTCGACGACCTGCCGTCCGGGGCGGCGGGTCCGCGCGTCAGGCGCTGCGCCTGCGGGACGCCGTCTTCTTGGCGGTGCTCCTGCCGGTGCCCTTGGCACTCTCCTTGGCCGTGCTCCGTCCCGCGGCCTTCTTGGCGGTGCCCTTGGCCGCCGTCTTCTTCGCGGGCGCGGACGCGGCGGACTTCGCCGTCGACTTCTTCGGCTCCGCCTTCTTCGCCGTCTTCCTCGCGGCCGTGGAGGTGGACTTCTTGCCGCCGGTCTCCTTGGGCGTCCGGCGGGAGGCGGTCTCGCGCTGCGGCAGGGACCTGACCTCGGCCTCCTCGTCGGGGCCGCCGCCCTCGCCCCCGCGGGACTCCCGGGCCGCCCGCACGCTGTTCTCCAGGGCGGCCATCAGGTCCAGCACCTTGCCGGGGGCGGCCTCCTCGCGGGACTCCGGGGGCCGTTCCCCGGCGGCCTTGGCGGCGACGACCTCCTCGACGGCCTCCCGGTACTCGTCGTGCAGGTCGTCCAGGTCGATCTCGCCGAGGGTGTCCATGAGGGCGTCCGCGAGATCCAGTTCCTGGTCGCGCACGGTGACACCGCCCTCCGGGGCGACGCCCTCGGGGGCCCGGACCTCGTCCGGCCACAGCAGGCCGTGCATCGCGATGGCGTCGCCGACGACCCGGAGCATGCCGAGGCGTTCCCGGCCGCGCAGCGCGAACTTGGCGATCGCGACCCGGTTGCTGCGCTTGAGCGCCTCGCGCAGCAGCGTGTACGGCTTGGCGGCGGGGGCGCCGCTCGCCGCGAGGTAGTAGGCCGAGCCCATCTGGAGCGGGTCGATGCGGTCCTCGGGCACGAAGGCCACGATCTCGATCGTGCGGGCCGTCGGGATCGGCAGTTGGGAGAGGTCCTCGTCGGTGATCGGGATCATCGCGCCGTCGGCGTCCTCGTAGGCCTTGCCGATCTCGGCCTGGGTGACCTCGCGGTCCTCCAGTTCGCACACCTTGCGGTAGCGGATCCGGCCGCCGTCCTCGGTGTGGATCTGGCGGAAGGAGACCGCGTGGCTCTCGGTCGCGTTCACCAGCTTGATCGGGATGCTGACCAGGCCGAAGGAGATGGCGCCGTTCCAGATGGATCGCACGTGCAGCACCGTTCCTCTCGGGCGTTTCGTCACTGTTTCATGAGATTGTCATGGTATGGCGCCGATGACGGAAGTGGAGGGGCGGCGGGTGGCCCTCAGCAACCTGGACAAGGTGCTGTATCCCGCGGCCGGCCTCACCAAGGGCGAGCTGCTGCACTACTACGCGACGACCGCCGGGGTGCTGCTGCCGCACCTGCGGGACCGTCCGGTCTCCTTCCTGCGGTACCCGGACGGCCCGGACGGCCAGGTGTTCTTCACCAAGAACGTGCCGCCGGGTACGCCCGAGTGGGTCACCACCGCCGAGGTGCCGCGCTCGGCGGGTCCGGCCCGGATGGTCCTGGTGCAGGACCTGGCGAGCCTGATGTGGGCGGCGAACCTGGTGACCGAGTTCCACACCCACCAGTGGACCGCCGGTGACCCCGGCGAGGCCGACCGGCTGGTGTTCGACCTGGACCCCGGGGCGCCCGCGACCGTGGTGCAGTGCTGCGAGGTCGCGCTGTGGCTGCGGGAGCGGCTGGCGGCCGACGGTGTCGAGGCGTACGCCAAGACGTCGGGGGCCAAGGGCCTGCACCTGCTGGCGGGCGTGCGGGGGGCCTCGTCGGAGCGGGTGTCGGAGTACGCGAAGGCGCTGGCGGTGGAGGCGGAGAAGGCGCTGCCCAAGCTGGTGGTGCACCGGATGACGCGCAGCCTGCGGCCGGGGAAGGTGTTCGTGGACTGGAGCCAGAACGCCGCCCGCAAGACCACGGCCGCCCCCTACACCGTGCGGGCGCGCGACGTGCCGGCGGTGTCCACCCCGGTGACGTGGGAGGAGGTCGCCGGGTGCGGGCGGGCGGAGCAGTTCGTCTTCCGGACCGGCGACGTGGGGCCCCGGGTGGCGGACTACGGCGACCTGCTGGCGCCGCTCTTCGACCGGGGGCGGGCGGCGGCACTGCCCTGAGTGCGGACGCCGGTCACAGGCGGGCCCAGGTGGCGCGGTCCCGGGCGACGGCGTGCAGCGACTCCACCTCCGCCGGTTTCAGCACGCCGCCCGTCCGGCCCAGCTCCGGCAGCTCCCGGTCCGTGAGGACGCGCACGGAACACGGCGGGGCGGTGAGGCTCACGCGCGCGGGTTCGACGAGGACGAGGACGGGACGCACCTGGGCGGTCAGGGCGTACGAGGCCCGGTCGGCGTCGGCACGGACCCGGCGCAGCAGGGGAAGCGGCGCGCCGCGGCCCACCGTCACCATGGGGTCGGCGACCCGCACCCGGTGCCTGCGGGCGGGCAGCACGTGCAGGGCGAAGAGGCCGCCCGGTCCGATCAGCAGGTGGTGGACGCGGTCGCCGCCGGGCAGCGGGAGGGAGTGCAGGGTGTGCCAGCCGGCGCCGTCGAGGAGGTCGAGGGCCTCCCCCGTCGCCCGCTCGGCGGCCAGCGCCCGGCGGCGCGGGTCGGGACGCAGCCGGTGCGCCGGTGCGGGCTCGCGCTCCAGGGCGACCAGGAGAGCCTCGCCGGGCCGGTTGGGGGCGAGGTCGTCGTCCGGGTGGAGGGCCAGCCGGGCCAGCTCGGCCGGGGTCGGGACCGGGGGCGGGCCGACGGCCACGGGGCCGGTGAGGAAGGGGGCCAGGGCCCGCAGCACCTCGTCCCGGCGGTCGTCGCGCAGCAGGTTGACGCGGGCCGCCTCACGGTCGTACCAGGCGACGTTCCCGCCGCCGGGAAGGCAGACGTAGAGCCGTTCCCGGCCGTGCCGCCGGGTCGGTACGACGCGCAGTCCGTCCACGCACAACACCCCTGTCCATGGGACCAGGAGGGGTGCTGCCGGGGCAAGGACCCGGTTACCTTCGAGTGGGACCGGGCAAGCCCTGGGCAGGACTCGGGAGGTGCCTGTGCGAACCCGTGGGGAAGGTCCGGACGTGCCGGCTCCGGACCGGCCGTGGGACGAGATCGTGCCGGGTCTGTGGATGGGCGGGCACCAGTTCCGTGGGGCGGCCGGACGGCTGGAGTCCGCCGTAGTGCGGGACGAGTTCGACCTCGTGCAGACGCTGCTGCGGCTGCCCGGGCACGGCCCCGGCGAGGGCGTCGAGCACCATGTGTGGCCCATCCCCGACGGCCCCCTGGACGGCACGCAGCTCGCCGGGGTGATCCGGCTGGCGGAGGCGGCGGACGAGGCGCTGGACGGGGGCCGGACGGTGCTCGTCCGCTGCTACCACGGCTACAACCGCTCCGGTCTCGTCGTCGCGCACACGCTGATGCGCCGGGGCCGCGGTGCCGAGGAGGCGATACGGCTGGTCCGGGCCGGGCGCTCGCCGTGGGCGCTGCACAACGACCTGTTCGTGGCCTACCTGCGGGCGGGTCTGGCCACCGTGCGGCTGCTGGAGGACCTGGCCGAGTAGCCCGGCGGGCCGGTGCGCGCGCAAAATGGCCTTCCGTACGAAGACGCGTACGGCGACGCCCGCTGCCCCGCAGACGCCGATCGCCGGTCCCGACCCCAGGAGTGCAGTGCTCCCGAGCCGCCGCGGGCGCCCCGCCCGCGTCCTTGCCGCCCTCGCGTTGCTCCTGGCGACCGCGGCCGCCGCCGGGACGCTGGCCGCCTGCGGGGACACCGGCGGGCTGCGCGCGGCCGGGTCGACACCCCCCGCGCGCAATCCGGCGAAGCTCTGGCCCGGTCTGACACCGGCGTCGAGTCCGGCGTACGACATCGGCGAGGTGGAGCACGCGGTGGTCGAGGGCGTCGCCGTGCCGGGCGGAGACATCCGCGGGGTGGACCCGGTGGCCGCGGTGCGGGCCGAGATCGCCGCGCACCCGGAGGACTACGCGGGCGCGAAGGCGCCGTACCGCGAGACGTCCCGGCGGATGGCGGACTGCGGCCCGGAGGGAGCCGGGGACGCGGAGGGCCGCTGCCCGGTGCTGCGGCCGTACTACCGCGACCTGACCGGCGACGGGCGCCCCGAGATGACGCTGGGGTTCCGGCTGCTGCCGGAGAAGCTGACCGCCGTACGCGTGTACACCGTGGAGAAGGACCGGCTGGTGCGGGTCATGTCGTACCAGGACGCCGTGAGCGCGGTCGAGCTGGCCGGGCGGACGGTGATCGTCCGCTCGCCCTCGGAGGTGGCCGGCTACGAGTACCGGCTGCGGTGGACCTGGGACCCCGACCAGCGGGCCATGCTGCTGACCAGCGACGAGATGCTGCGCACCGACGACGGCGGACGGCACACGAAGCGTCCGTCCGCGTCCCCGTCGCCGTCGCCGTCCGCGCCCGCCTCCGCGTCGCCCCCGGCGAGCGCCCGGTGAGGCTCGCCCTCCCCCGGTGGGCCGGGCCGCTGGCGGTGAGGGCGGCCGTCTTCATCACCGTGATGTGCTGCGCGCTCGCCGCGCTGCTCGGCGTCCTGGTGCACGTCTCGGTCACCGACCGGACCGTCGGCCAGGCGCGTGAGGCCGCCCTGTCCCGGCTGCGGGACGCGACGGAGTCCTACGAGGCCGGGGACCCGCTGCGGCGCGGGGCCGGCGTGGATCCGCCGGGGCTGCCGCGGCGCCTGCGCGAGCTGGCGGCGTCGGGGCGGCGCGGCACGATGGTCGCCGAGTACGAGGGGCGCCCCACGATGTGGGCGGCGGGCCCCGCCGACGGCGGCCGTGCGCTGGCGGTGCGGATCGACCACTCCCAGGCCCGGGCCACCATCGAGGGTCTGGACAGCACCCTGGTGTGGGCGTCGGGGCTGGCGATCGGGGCGACGCTGCTGGTCGGCGCGTTCGCGGTGACGCGGGTGACGCGGCGGCTGCACACGACGGCGCGGGTGGCGCGGCGGATCAGCGCGGGCGACCTCGACGCGCGGGTCGGCGATCCGCGCGCACAGGATCCGACGCGTGCGCAGGACGAGGTGGCGTCGGTCGCCGCCGCGCTGGACTCCATGGCGTCGTCGCTGCAGGGCAAGCTGCTGGCCGAGCAGCGCTTCACCGCCGACGTGGCGCACGAGCTGCGTACGCCGCTCACCGGTCTGCACGCGGCGGCCGAGCTGCTGCCGCCGGGCCGCCCCACCGAGCTGGTGCGCGACCGGGTGGCGGCGCTGCGCACGCTCACCGAGGACCTGCTGGAGATCTCCCGGCTGGAGAGCGGGCGGGAGCGGCTGGAGACGGAGCCGGAGGAGCTGGGCTCGCTGGCCCGGCGGGTGGTGCGGGGCTCGGGCACCGACACGCGGGTGGACGTCGTGCGGGACGCACGGGTGGAGACCGACCGGCGGCGCCTGGAGCGGGTGCTGGGCAACCTGGTCGCCAACGCGCACCGGCACGGGCGGGGGCCGGTGGTGCTGACGGTGGACGGTGCGGTGATCACCGTGCGGGACCACGGGGACGGCTATCCGGAGTACCTGCTCGCGCACGGGCCGCAGCGCTTTCGCACCGAAGGCGGGACCAAGGGGCACGGTCTGGGGCTGACCATCGCGCTGGGGCAGGCCGAGGTGCTCGGGGCGCGGCTGGAGTTCACCAACCCGCCGGGCGGCGGGGCGCTGGCCCGGCTGACGCTGCCCCACCGGCCCTGAACCGGTCCCACCGGCCCTCAACCGGCCCCACCGGCCCCGAAACCGGCCCCGCCCGCCGCTCCGGCGGCGTGCCGGCCCCGATGGCTCAGTGCGGCGGGCGGTGTTGCGGGGGCGCTCCTAATGTGGCGGTTAGTCACCTGAAGACCCGTTCGTTCCCGGGAGGTACTCCCATGCCGCACCTGTCCGCACCGGCCGCGCGCTTCCCCCTGGTCCGCGGCCTCGCCACCGTCCTCGCGGCCTGCGCGCTCGCCGCCGCCCTGGCCGTCGCACCCGCCGTCGCGCACGACGGCCGGGGTGCGGAGGCGGACGCCGTGCCCGCCGTCACCGGCGGCGCGGACGGAGGGGGAGGCGGCGACGCGCGGGGCGGGGACGACGGCCGCCGGGAGCAGGGCCGCTACCGCGGCGTCGTGACGGCCGAGCGGCTCGCCCTGCGCACCTCGCCGAGCCGCGGCGCGGACGTCATCCGCTACGCCCGCCGGGGCGAGGTCGTCTCGATCCATTGCAAGACGCCCGGCTCGAAGGTCCGGGGCAACCCCCTCTGGTACCTGCTCACGGACGGCACCTGGGCCTGGGGCGCGGCCCGTTACATCGACAACATCGGCCCCGCGCCGCGCTGGTGCTGAACCAGCCGCCGCGCAGATCCCACCATGTGGGTAAGTTCCGGACATGACCAAGGCCGGAACCGGAACCGGACTCACCGTGGCACAGGCGGACACCCCCGCTCCCGTCGCCCGACTCCCCCGGCGCCGGGGGGTCGAACTCGCGCTGATCCTGCTGGCCGTCCTGCTGTCGGTGTTCGGCTACTGCAACGTCGGACTCGCGCAGCACGACGCCCTCCCGCCCGGCGCCGCCGGTTACGGCGCCGGGCTCGGGGTGCTCGCCCTCCTCGCCCACCTGGCGGTGCGGCTGCGCGCCCCGTACGCGGACCCCTTGCTGCTGCCCATCGGCGTGCTACTCAACGGCCTCGGCCTGGTGCTGATCTACCGGCTCGACCTGGAGACGCCGGGAGACCGGGCGGCCCCGGCCCAGCTCGTGTGGTCGACGCTGGGGGTCGCCCTGTTCATCGTGGTCGTCCTGCTCCTGCGCGACCACCGCGTCCTGCAGCGCTACGCCTACGTGTGCGTCGCCGCCGCGCTCGCGCTGCTGACGGTGCCGATCTTCTTCCCGGCGGTGAACGGCGCGCGCATCTGGATCCGGATCGCGGACTTCTCCATCCAGCCCGGCGAGTTCGCCAAGGTGCTGCTCGCGGTGTTCTTCGCCGCCTACCTGGCCGCCAACCGCAGCGCACTGGCGTACGCGGGACGCACGGTGTGGCGGCTGCAGTTGCCCACCGGGCGGCTGCTGGGCCCGATCCTCGCGGTGTGGCTGGTCAGCGTCGGCGTCCTGGTCCTGGAGCGCGACCTCGGCACCTCGCTCCTCTTCTTCGGCCTGTTCGTGGTCCTGCTCTACGTCGCCACCGGCCGCACCGGCTGGATCGCCGTGGGTCTGCTGCTGGCGTCGCTGGGCGCGGTGGCGGTGGGCTGGCTGGAGCCGCACGTGCACAGCCGGGTGGAGGACTGGCTGCACCCCTTCGCGTCCATCGAGGCGGGCCACGGCCCGAACCAACTGGCCCAGTCCCTCTTCGCGTTCGCGGCGGGCGGGGTCACCGGCACGGGGCTCGGCCTCGGCCACTCGGTCCTGATCGGCTTCGCGGTCAAGTCGGACTTCATCCTGGCCACGGCCGGGGAGGAGCTGGGCTTCCTCGGCCTGACCGCCGTCTTCCTGCTGTACGGGCTGCTGGTGGAGCGCGGTTACCGGGCGGGCCTCGGCGCCCGCGACCCCTTCGGGCGGCTGCTGGCGGTCGGCCTCTCCTCGATCGTGGCGCTCCAGGTGTTCGTCATCGCGGGCGGGGTGACCGGGCTGATCCCGCTGACCGGCATGCCGATGCCGTTCCTGGCGCAGGGCGGGTCCTCCGTCGTCACCAACTGGGCGATCGTGGCGCTGCTGATCCGGGTGAGCCACGCGGCCCGCAGCCAGGCCGGCGGGCGGGCGGAGCCGTGAGCGGGGAGCGGGTCCGGTGACCCGGAACATCCGGCACGCGGCCCTCTTCTGCGCCCTGCTGCTGTTCGCCCTGGTGGTCAACGCGGCCCGGGTGCAGATCGTCCGGGCCCCGGAGTACGACGACAACCCGGCCAACCGCCGCCCCGACATCGCCCGTTACCAGCAGCCGCGCGGCGACATCCTGGTCGGCGGCAAGGCGGTCACCGGCTCCCGGGACACGGGCGAGCACCTGCGCTACGAACGGACGTACGCGAACGGGCCGATGTACGCGCCGGTCACCGGCTTCGCCTCGCAGGCGTACGGGACGACGCTGCTGGAGCACGCCGAGGACGGACTGCTGTCCGGCGCCGACCCGATGCTCGCGCCGCTGCCCCTGTGGAACGAGGTCACGGGCGCCCACAACCCGGGCGGCGACGTCGTGACGACCATCGACGGGGCCGCGCAGCGGGCGGCGTTCGAGGGGCTCGGGGGGCGCAAGGGGGCGGTGGCCGCGATCGAGCCGGCCACGGGCCGGGTCCTGGCCCTGGTCTCCACCCCCTCCTACGACCCCCAGTCGCTGTCCGGCAACAGCGCGGCCGCCACCCGCACCTGGAACCGGCTCAACGCCGACCCGGACAAGCCGATGCTCAACCGGGCGGTGAGCCGGACCTATCCGCCGGGGTCGACCTTCAAGGTGGTCACCGCGGCGGCGGCGCTGGACGCGGGGGTGGTCCGCGACCTGGACGCGCCGACCCGCTCCCCCGACCCGTACACCCTGCCCGGGACGCGGACGAAGCTGACCAACGAGTCCGACGGGTGCCGCGACGCCTCGCTGCGGGAGGCGTTCGAGTGGTCCTGCAACACGGTGTTCGCCAAGCTCGGCGTGGACGTGGGCGTGCCCGGCATGACGGCCATGGCGGAGGCCTTCGGCTTCAACGACGACGGGCTGCGGGTCCCCTTCCCCGTCGCGCGCAGCACCTTCGACACGGCGGTGGACCGGGCGCAGCTCGGCCTGTCCTCGATCGGGCAGTACAACACCCGGGCGACGCCGCTGCAGATGGCGATGGTGGCGGCGGCGGTGGCGGGCGGCGGCCAGGTGCGCCAGCCGTACCTGGTGGAGCGCACGGTGCGGGCGGGCGGGAGCCTGGTGGCGGCGGCCGGGTCGCGTCCCTCCCGGGAGGTGATGCGTCCCTCGACGGCGGCGCTGCTCAAGGAGCTGATGACCGGCGTCGTGGACAACGGCACCGGCGAGAGGGCCGCGATCCCGGGTGCGGTGGTGGGCGGCAAGACCGGCACCGCCCAGCACGGGGCGGGCAACTCCGGGACGCCGTACGCGTGGTTCGTCTCCTGGGCGCGCGGTGACGGGGACGTGGAGCCGAAGGTCGCGGTCGCGGTGGTGGTCGAGGGCTCGCCGGCGGACCGGGAGGGCATCAGCGGGGGCGGGCTGGCGGCGCCGATCGCGCGGGCGGTGATGGAGGCGGTGCTCTCTGCAGCGGGCCCGGGGGCGGCATCTCCGACGGCCGGCGGTTGATGACGGCGAGGAGGCCACAGGTGTCCGTGGCCAGGTCGGGTTCGCAGGTGTACACGACTGGCGGCCCCTCCTTCTCTCGCTCCTGGGAGTCGTCGTCCGGCCCGTAGTCACGTGCGGCGCTCATGGTCGCTCCCATGTGCCGGAGTCCGACGGACATGGCCGGCGTACCCAGCACGAACAGCGACGGTGCGCTCCGTCGGGCGGGCCCGGGCCGGACGGTTGACGACCAACCCCTCCTTTACTCGCGGTCAACAAGTTCCGCGCAGGGGATTGACGAGCTTGCTGACAAGCAGTCTCATAAGACGCAGCACGCTGGAGTGACCGCGGGTAACACGAACCGTTCGACGAGGTGGGACACAGCCATGACGACGCTGACGGAAGCCGACGCGCTCGAGGGCCTGCGCGACGCGCTCGGCCTGCTCAAGGACCGGGAGCAGGTGGCCGAACGGCTGCTCGACTCGTCCGCCAAGCACTCCTTCGACCCGGACAAGGAGCTGGACTGGGACGCGCCGTTCGAGGACGGCAAGTGGTTCTGGCCGCCGGAGCTGGTGTCGCTGTACGACACCCCGATGTGGCAGCGCATGAGCGAGGAGCAGCGCATCCTCCTCTCCCAGCACGAGGCCGCCGCGCTCGCCTCGCTCGGCATCTGGTTCGAGCTGATCCTGATGCAGCTCCTGGTCCGGCACATCTACGACAAGTCGGCGACGAGCGCGCACGTGCGGTACGCGCTGACCGAGATAGAGGACGAGTGCCGGCACTCGAAGATGTTCGCCCGGCTGATATCGCGCGGCGGGACCCCGTGGTACCCGGTGAGCCCGGTCCACCAGCACCTGGGGCGCCTGTTCAAGACGATCTCCACCACGCCCGGTTCCTTCACCGCCACGCTGCTCGGCGAGGAGGTCCTGGACTGGATGCAGCGGCTGACCTTCCCGGACGAGCGGGTCCAGCCGCTGATCCGGGGCGTCACGCGCATCCACGTCGTGGAGGAGGCGCGGCACGTGCGGTACGCCCGTGAGGAGCTGCGCCGGCAGATGGTGACGGCACCGAAGTGGTCGCAGGAGTTCACGCGGGTCACCTCGGGGGAGTTCGCCCGCGTCTTCTCCATCGCCTTCATCAACCCGGAGGTCTACGCGAACGTCGGCCTCGACAAGCGCGAGGCCCTGGCGCAGGTCAAGGCCAGCGGCCACCGCAAGGAGATCATGCAGACCGGCGCGAAGCGCCTGACGGACTTCCTGGACGACATCGGCGTCCTGCGCGGCGTCGGCCGGAAGCTGTGGCGCTCGTCGGGGCTGCTGGCCTAGTCGGGTCTGGCGGCCCGGTCGGGCTGCCGGCCCGGTCTGGCCGGTCCGCTCCACGGGCAGGCGTGGGCGCCCGGTTGGGCGGGATACGCTGCGGTTCATGACCCCGCAGGCCTCCACTCCCGCCTACCGCCGCCTCAGCGTCGAGGAGCGCCGCGTCCAACTGCTGGACGCGGCGCTCGTCCTCTTCGCGCACCGGCCCCCGGAGGAGGTCTCCCTGGACGACGTGGCCGAGCAGGCCGGGGTCTCACGGCCCCTGGTGTACCGGTACTTCCCCGGCGGCAAGCAGCAGCTCTACGAGGCGGCGCTCGGCTCCGCCGCCGACGAGCTGCGCCTGTGCTTCGACGAGCCCCGGGTGGGTCCGCTGCTGGCCCGGCTCTCCCGCGCCCTGGACCGCTACCTCGCCTTCGTCGACGAGCACGACACCGGCTTCAGCGCCCTGCTGCGGGGCGGCAGCGTGGTCGAGACCTCGCAGACCTCGGGCATCGTGGACGGTGTCCGGCGGGCCGCCGCCGAGCACATCATGAGCCACCTGGACGTCGCCGCGCCGGGCCCCCGGCTGCGGATGACCGTACGGATGTGGATCACGGCGGTGGAGGCGGCCTCGCTGATCTGGCTGGACGAGGGCAAACAGCCGCCCCGCGACGAGCTGCGGGAGTGGCTGGTGGAGCAGTTCCTCGCCGTGCTGACGGTCACCGCGCGCCGCGACCCGCAGTCCGCCGCGCTGGTCGCGTCCCTCGCGGCGGAGCTCTGACCCGGTGCGCCGATCGCCGACACTGGTGCCGTGAAGAGCGAAGACACCCCCTTCGAGGGCGGCCCCATGGACGGACGTGTGCTGCCCGTCCTGGTCGGGATGACCGGGCACCCGCCGAAGACGTACCGCATCCCCGTGCCGGCCCCGGACGGCGGCCCGCCCACCGTCCTGGTGTACCGCAGGGAGCCCCGGGACGCCCGGGGCGGGCTGCGGTTCGCCCGCTGGAAGTACACCTACGACCCCACGGGCCGCACGGGCTCCGGCCGCCAGTGGCCTTGGTCGAGGCCGGGCCGCCCGGCGGCCGCCGATCCAGACGCCACGCCGCCCGGCAAGCCGGACGACGCGCACGGGTGACCGGGTTGCGCCGATCCGCGCACACTCGCCGCGCGAAGCGCGCGGGCCCGCCCCATGCTCGCCATGCGGAGCGGACCCCCCGCCCCGCACCGGAGGTGATGGTGTGTCAGGAAGGCTTCTGCGACGGGCGTGTACGGCGGCGCTCGCGGCCGGGATCGCGCTCGCGCCCGTACCCGCCGCCGCCGAACCCGTACCCGGCACGGGCGGCGACCGCACCGTGGCCGGTCTGCTGACGGACCTTCAGCGGCTGTACCGGGAGGCGGAGCAGGCCACGGAGACCTACAACGCCACGGAGGAGCGCCTGCGCGAGCAGCGCGCCGAGGTACGGCGGCTGGACGCCGAGCTGGCCCGGGCCCGGCACTCGCTGAGCGACAGCCGGGGCGCGGCCGGACGGCTGGCCCGGCAGCAGTACCAGAGCGGCAGCGGCGGTCTCTCCCCCTACCTGCGGCTCCTGCTGGCCCGCGACCCGCAGCACGCGGTCGACCAGGGACACGTGATCGGCCGGCTGGCCCGCGAACGGGTCGATACGGTGGGCCGCCTGACCGGGGCGGAGAAGAAGGCCGGGGAGCTGGCCCGGCGCTCGCGCCAGGCGCTGGCCCGGCAGACCGCCCTCGCCCAGCGCCAGGAGAGGGAACGCGACGGGGTCCGCGAACGCCTCGGCGCCGTCGAGAAGCTGCTCGCCTCGCTCACCCCCGAGCAACTGGCCGCGGTGGCGGAGCTGGAGAAGAGCGGGGCGGCCGAGCAGCAGGAGCGATTCCTGGCGTCCGGCGCGCTGGGCGACGACGCCAAGCCCTCCGCCGGGGGCGACCGCGCGGTGCGCTTCGCGGTGGAGCAGCTCGGCAAACCCTACGAGTGGGGCGCCGAGGGCCCGGCGTCGTACGACTGCTCGGGGCTGACCTCGGTCGCCTGGCAGCGCGCCGGGACGCCCATCCCCCGGACGAGCCAGGAGCAGTGGGCGCGCCTGGAGCACGTGCCGCTGGACGAGCTGCGTCCGGGCGACCTGGTCGTGTACTTCCCCGAGGCCACCCACGTGGCGCTGTACCTCGGCGACGGCATGGTCGTCCAGGCACCGCGCCCCGGCGCCGCCGTCAAGGTGTCGCCGATCGCCGCCAACCCGGTCCTGGGCGCCGTACGCCCCGACCCGGACGGGGAGCCGGTGCGGCGCTACACGCCACCCGGGCTCCCCGCGGGGGCCGCGGACGGGTCGGACGAGGGGTACGCGGACTCCTACGCGCCGGCCGCGCCGGAGACCTCCGCCAGGTAGCTCTCGGTCTTCGCCGGGTCGTAGAAGAAGTTCTCGAAGTCGGACGGGTCGTCGAAGCCGTTGGCGATGCGGTCGGCGACGGGCTGGACCTGGCCGGCGGCCCCGAACAGGTTGAGGATGTGCTCCGGCGGCGGGGCGAGCATGGTGTTCGTCCACTTGGTGACGTGCCGGGCCGTCTCCCAGTAACGGTCGAAGGTCCGCTGCATCCAGGCCTCGTCGAACTCCTTGTCCCCGTGCTCGACGATCGAGGCGAGGTAGGAGGCGGCGCACTTGGAGGCGGAGTTGGAGCCCTGGCCGGTGATGGGGTCGTTGGCGACGACCACGTCGGCGACCCCGAGGACGGCACCGCCGCCGGGGAGGCGGCCGACCGGGTTGCGGACGGTGGGGGCGTAGCGGCCGGCCAGGGTGCCGCCGGCGTCGGTCAGTTCGACCCTGGTGGCCCGCGCGTACTCCCAGGGGAGGAACTTCTCCATGAGTTCCAGGGTCAGGGAGAGGTGCTCCGAGGGGTCCTTGACGTCCTCGAAGGCGTCGAGCGGGCCGCCGGGTATGCCCTCCCAGAACAGGATGTCGGCGCGGCCCGAGGTGGTGAACGTCGGCATGATGAACATCTCGCCGACGCCCGGCACCAGGTTGCAGCGCACGGCCTCCGTCTCCGGGTGCTCCGGGCGCGGGGCCATCCCGTGGACGTAGGCGACGGCGAGGGCGCGCTGCGGCTCGCTGTACGGGGAGCGGTCCGCGTCGCGGCCGAACATCTGGACCAGCTCGCCCTTGCCCGCCGAGACCAGGACGAGGTCGTAGGCGCGGGAGAAGTAGTCGAGGTCGCCGACGGCCGCGCCGTGGATGACCAGTTGGCCGCCGCGCTGGGCGAAGGTCTCCATCCAGCCGGCCATCTTCACCCGCTGGTCGACCGACTGCGCGAAGCCGTCGAGGCGTCCGAGCCAGTCGATCGCGCGCTGCGAGGGGCCCGGGTCGAAGGAGCCGGGGGCCGCCACCGAGACGCCGAGTCCCTGGATCTTCGGGGCCTGGGACTCCCAGAAGTTCAACTGGAGGTCGCGCTCGTGCTGGAGTGCCGTGTGGAACATGCACTGCGTCGACATGACCCGGCCGGTGCGGATCTCGTCCGCGGTCCGGTTCGACATCAGGGTGACCTCGTAGCCGTGCGACTGCAGGCCGAGGGCGAGCTGGAGACCGGACTGGCCGGCTCCGACGACGAGTATCTTCCGCATGCGGTTCTTCCGTCTCCTACTGGGGGGTTCGTCTACTCGGGTGTTTCGTCGAGCGCGTGGCCCACGAGGGACAGAAGGGTCTCGACGGCCGAGATCCGACGGCGCGCGTCCATGATCATTACAGGTATGTGCGCGGGGATCGTCAACGCCTCCCGCACGTCCTCCGCCTCGAACAGCTCGCTGCCGTCGAAGTGGTTGACCGCGACGACGTACGGCAGGCCGCAGCTCTCGAAGTAGTCCAGCGCCGGCCAGCAGTCCTTCAGGCGCCGGGTGTCCGCCATGACGACCGCGCCGATCGCGCCGCGCACCAGGTCGTCCCACATGAACCAGAACCGCTGCTGGCCCGGCGTGCCGAACAGGTAGAGCACCAGGTCGTCGTCGAGCGTGATGCGGCCGAAGTCCATGGCCACGGTGGTGGTGAGCTTGTCCGGGGTGGCGGTGAGGTCGTCGGTCTCCTCGCTCGCCTCGGTCATCAGCGCCTCGGTCTGCAGGGGCGTGATCTCCGAGACGGCGGTGACCAGCGTGGTCTTGCCGACGCCGAACCCTCCCGCGACGACGATCTTCGTGGCGACCGGAGCGCGGGTGGGGTCCGTCTGCCAGGGTTGTACGGGCCCGTCGGTGTCGACGAGCGGGGAGACGCCGGAGACGGCGGCGTCAGAGACGACGGAGTCCACTGAGCACCCTTTCGAGCAGAGCGCGGTCCGGGCGGCCCGTGCCGTGGCCGGTCCCGGTGCCGTACACACGGATCTTTCCCTGGTCCGCCAGGTCGCTGATGAGGACGCGGACCACGCCGAGCGGCATCTTCAGCAGCGCGGCGATCTCGGCCACCGTACGCATGCGGCGGCACAGTTCGACGATGGCCCGCATCTCCGGCATCACGCGGGAGGTGAGGCCGCCGTTCGTCAGTTCCTTGCGCTCCTCGGCGGCTTCGAGCGCGGCGGTGCCGGCCGTGGCGCCGACGAACGTCTCCACGAGCAGGACGTGGCCGAAGCGGGTGCGGCCCCCTGTGAGCGAGTAGGGGCGGACGCGCGCGGGTCTGCGGTCGGCGCCCCGCACGGGGAGGCTTCCCCGGCCGTTCTTCGGGGGTTTTCCGGGACTGCTGCTCATCGGGCGCTCCCCGTCGGCTCGGACTCCAGGGACTTCCGCAGTTCGCTGCGGAGTTCGGGGGTCAGGACGTGGCCGGCGCGGCCGACGAAGAGCGCCATGTGGTACGCCACGACGCTCATGTCGCACTCCGCGGAGCCGTGTACGCCGAGCAGTGATCCGTCACTGATCGACATGACGAACAGGCTGCCCTCGTCCATCGTGACCATCGTGTGCTTCACGGTGCCGAAGTCCATCAGCCGGGCGGCGCCCACGGTCAGGCTGCCCACGCCGGAGACGACGGTGGCGAGGTCGGCGGCCGAGCCGCGCGGGCCCGTCCGGGTCTCGCGGACCTGCCGGGCCTCCTCGTTGCGGCCGGGGTCGGAGGACAGGAGCAGGAGCCCGTCGGAGGAGACCACGGCGACCGACCGGATGCCGGGCACCTCCTCGACGAGGTTGGTCAGCAGCCAGTGGAGATTGCGGGCTTCACTGCTCAGTCCGAAGGTACTGGGAGCGGTCAACTGCTTGCCTCCTCGACAGTGCCCCCCGATTTTTCTTCGGTTGTGTCCGCCGCGGTGTCCGGCGTCCGGTTCCCTCCGGTGCGGTCGGCGATCTCCGCCTCCACGTCCCGGCGGCCGGCCTCCGCCCCCCGGCGGAATCCGCCCAGGCGCCGGCGGAGCGCGTCGGCGTCGACGGACCCCGACGTGCGGGGGCGCGGCACCGCGGCAGGGGTGGTGAGCTTCGGGGTCCGCTTGGGCAGGCCCTTGTCGGTGACGGGCTCGGCGGCCGGTCCGGATTCGGGTTCGGACGCGGGTCCGGACGCGGATCCGGACACGGGTTCGGCGTCCGCGCCGGGCGTCTCCGCGGTTTCCGGCCCGGCCGGAGTGCCGGGGCCTTCCGACGGGCCCGGCGCGTCAGGTACGGCCGGTGCGTCCGGTACGTCCTGCGTGTGCGCCGCGCCCTCGTCCGGGGTGCGGTCGTGGGCGTCGGGCCCGATGGCGTACGGGTCGGAGCCGGTCTCCGGCCCGGTCTCCGGGGCCGCGAGGGCCGGGAGGAAGAGTGCCATCGTGGCGTCGTCGGGGAGGTCGCTGCCGGGCGCGGCGGCGCCGTCCCCGGGGGCCGCCGGGCGGGCGGCGTCGTCCGCACCCTCGGTCTCGGCCTCGGCCGCGGCGCGCGTGGGTACCGGGTTCGCGGTCCCGGGGTCCTGGCGGTCCCGGTCCGCGGCGGCCCGGCCGGCGGTCTCCCGGCCCGGGGATTTGGACGGCACCGGTTCGGTGGCGGCCACGGAGTCGGTGCCGGTGCCCGTGTCGGTATCGGTGTCGGTGTCGGCCTCCGCCTGGTCCGGTTCCCCGTCCCGGCCCGGCTCCGCGGCGGCCGTGTCGGTCTCCGGTTCCCCGGAAGCCGCCTCCGCCTCGGCACGGCGTACGGCCTCCTCCGCCGAGGCCACCAGCGGGTCGGTGCCGGGCTCCCGGTCCGGCGCGGTGTCCTCGCCGGTGCCGGGGGCCGCCCGTTCCGCCTTCTCGGCCCGCCCGTGCAGCACGTTGGAGTTGGCCTCCGCGTCCGCGCCGGGCAGCGTGAAGGAGCCGGTACCGTCGGACGCGGGCACGGTCGGGGCCAGCGCGGCGGGCGGGGCCTCCGCGAGCAGCGGGGAGGGGAGCACGACGACGGCCGCGACGCCGCCCTGCTTCTGCTCCCGCAGCCGCACCCGCGCCCCGTGCCGGTGGGCGAGCCGGGCGACGACGTACAGGCCGAGCCCGAGACCGTCCTCGCCCTCCTCGCCCTCCCGCTCGTACGGCGCCTCCGGGTCGAAGTCGGTGAGGCGGGCGTTGAGCCGCTGGAGGCGTTCGGTGGCCATGCCGATGCCCTCGTCCTGGACGGAGAGCATCACCTCGCCGTTCTCCAGCAGCCAGCCGGAGACCTCGACGGGCAGGTCGGGCGGCGAGAAGGAGGTGGCGTTCTCCAGCAGTTCGGCCAGTAGGTGGGAGAGGTCGTCGGCGGCGAACCCGGCCACGTGGGCGTGCGGCGGCAGCGCGGCGATGCGCACCCGTTCGTACCGCTCGATCTCGCTGACCGCGGCCCGGACCACGTCGACCAGCGGCACCGGCGAGGCGCTGTGCTGGACGTGCTCGGTGCCGGCGAGGACGAGGAGGTTCTCGCTGTGCCGGCGCATGACCGTGGCGAAGTGGTCGAGCTTGAACAGGGTGGCGAGCCGGTCCGGGTCCTGCTCGCGCTCCTCCAGGCTCTCGATGACGGCGAGTTGCCGCTCGACCAGGCCGAGGGTGCGCAGCGCGAGGCTGACGAAGGTGGAGCCGATGCTCTTGCGCACCGTCTCCAGCCGGGCGGCCGACTCGGCGAGTTCGGCACGCAGTTCCTCGCGGGCGTCGGCCATCTTCTGCCGCTGGCCGACCAGGTGCTTGCGGTCGGACTCGAGCGTGGCGACCCGTCCGGCGAGCGTGGCGGCGTGCGCGTGCAGGGCGTTGACGGAACGGACGACCTGCGCGAACTCGTCGTTGCGGCCGGTGAAGGCCACCGGCTCCTCGGCCGTCGGGTCCTCCGCGCCGGCCAGCCGGGCCGAGCCCCGGCGCAGGACCGACAGCGGACGGGTGAGGGTGCGGGCCAGGGCGGTGGCGATGCCGACGGCGAGCAGGACGAGGGCGCCGAGCACCGCGATCCGGATCTCCAGCGCGGTGACGTCGTCGTCGCGGAGCTGCTCCAGGGCCTTGACGCGCTTCTCGTACAGGGCGGACTCGGCGCCGCGCATCGCGTCGACGCGGGCGGAGAGCGCGGCGTTCAGCCGCTTGGTGCTGGTGCGCAGGTCGCCGTCGGAGAGCGTCGGCTCGTCGGTGAGGCCGGCGAGGTACTTCTCGGCGCTGTTCACGTCGGGCCCGGCGACCGTGGCGTCGAAGCTGCTCCGGGCCTCCTTGGGGGCGCCCTCGCGGAAGTCGGCGAGGGCGGCGTCGGAGCGGACCCGGGCCTGCTGGGCGGCGGCGGAGAGTGCGTCGCGCTGCTTGGCGTCGGCCTCCGAGGCGGTCGACGTCTCGGTCGGCAGGCCGGTGATCGGGTCGATGACGGTCTGGGTGGTGCTGGGCACGCTGAGCGCCGCGAGCAGCAGACCGCGGGTGGCCGCGGCCTGCTGGACGGCGGTGTCCAGTTCGGCGAGGGCGTACGCGCCGGCGCCCGCGCGGGGCGGCATCTCCTCGCCCAGTTTCTCGGCGAGGGCGTGGAGTTCGGCGATCGCCTCGGAGTACGCCTCGTGGGCCTCCAGCGCGGTGCTCTTGCCGGTCAGGGCCGCCCGGCGCAGCGCCGCGACGGCGTCGAGGTCCTCGCGCAGGGAGGCCGGCATGTCGGGGTCGGCGCGCAGTTCCTCGACCTGGCGGTCGACGCGGGCGCTGCGCTGCTCGGAGGGCGCCTTGGACTTGGGGCGGCCGGCGGCGATGTAGGGGGTGACCTCGTCCCGCTCGTCGGCGAGGGAGTGGGCGAGGGTCAGCGCGCCCTGGGTCTGCTCGGCGAGCGTCACCAGGTTCTGGGAGTCGTGCAGTTGACCGGAGGCGGCCACGACCGAGGGCGCTCCGGCCCCGGCGACGGCGGCCGCCACGACCGCCACGGCGACGATCAGGCGGTTGCGTACATGGGTGGGACGGCCCTTGCCGACGGGAGCCTCCGGCGGCGGAGGGGCGGAGTTCCCGGCGGGGCCGGAGGTGTGCTCCGCGCTCCCCGCGGGGGCCGTCTGCTTGCCTGTGCGACGAGGCCGCGTCTTCTGCACCGGTGCTCGCATTCCTGACTCGTGTACCCGTGGGCCGGGTGGCGCTCCGTCAACTGGCCGGTCGGGGGCGCGTCCACCCTCCGCCGGACGCTGGGCCGCCCGGCCGCCGGCAGCGCGTCGGGCGGGGAGACCGCGTGAGCGGGGCAGGCCCCCCAACCGGTTCCCGACCCTCCCAGTGCCGGTGGGCGGTGAGCGCGCATCATCCGACCCGCCACCCGAAGGAGTGAACCCCGGAGGGGAGTTGGCGGGCAAGTTCCCCCGGCTCGTGCCGGACGGCCGCCCGGCGAGCCGGTTGGACGTCTGCGGGCGGCGGTGGCACTATGTGCCGCCACGCGCCGCCGGGGGCCCTGATTTGACCCCAAATCCGGCGCCTGACCTGCGCCGCCGCATCGATTCCGGGAGAACCCGGGGAAGGTGCCAGCCTTTTGCGAAGGCCGTGAAGGGGTCGTGCAGACTGGCCGGATGCGTACGGAACTCGTCTCGGAACCAGGCCTCGCCGAACGGCCCAACGAGGACTTCGCGAGCGTCGGACTACCGGCCTCGGGGCGGGGTGGTTCACTCGTCGTGCTGGACGGCGTGACCCCGCCACGGACCGCGACGGGATGTCTGCATTCCGTGCCCTGGTTCACGGCGCGCCTGGGCGGAGCACTGACCGAACTGACCGTTTCACTCCCGGATCTCCCCCTCGCCGACGCGCTGTCCCGCGCTCTTGCGCGTACCGCGGCGGAGCACGCCGACACCTGTGACCTTTCTCACCCGCGCACACCGCAGGCAACCGTCGTCCTGGCCCGCTGGTCCCCGGCCTCGGTCGAGTACCTGGTCCTGTCCGACTCGGTCCTGCTCGTGGAGGCCCCCGACGGCACCGTCACGCCCGTGCTGGACGACCGGCTGGCCCGGCTGCCGCGCTCGGCGCTGGCGACCGACGCCGTGGTCGACGCCCGTCTGCGCAACAAGGAGGGCGGTTTCTTCACGGCGGCGGCCGATCCGTCGGTGGCGGTGCGGGCGGTGACGGGGACGCTGCCGCGCGAGGAGGTGCGGACGCTGGCGGCACTGACGGACGGCGCCGCTCGGTGGGTGGAGACGTTCGGCGAGGGCGACTGGGCGGACTGTCTGGCACTGGTGCGCAAGCAGGGCGCGCAGGCCCTGGTGGACCGGGTGCGGGAGCTGGAGCGGGCGGACGCGGCGGGTGAGCGGGCGTTCCTCGGGCGCGGCAAGACGCACGACGACGCGACGGTGGTGTACGCCGAGCTGTGAAGCCCGGCCGGGCGAGGTGACCCGACCCGGCCCGGCGAGGTACTACTTCTCCATCCCCCGGTTGAGTTCGTGCAGCAACCGGGCCAGTTCGGTCACCTCGCGCCGGTCCCAGTCGGCGAGCCGACGGGCGTACCGGGCGCGACGCGCCTCGCGGACCCGGCCGACGCGTTCCTGCCCCTCGGGGGTGAGCATGACCAGCCAGGCCCGCCCGTCGGCGGGGTCCGGCTCGCGGGCGACCAGCCCGAGTTCCTCCAGGGCGCGCAGTTGGCGGGACATCGTCGCCTTGCCGACGCCGATGAAGGCGGCGAGGTCGGTGGCGCGCTGGCCGCCGCTCTCGCCGAGCCGGACCAGCAGTCCGTACGCCGAGGACTCCAGGTCGGGATGGACCTCCCGGGCCATCTCTCCCTGGTTGGCCCGGGCCCGCCGCAGCAGGACCGTCATCTCCCGTTCCAGGGCGAGGAACTCCGGCTGGTGCACACCACTGCCGGACAGGTGGGATTCGGCTCCCCGACCGCCGCCGTTCGCGTCTTCGTGCACGTCAGCCCCTGCCTCGATTTTCCGGTCCTGAAAGTTTCCGCCGTCGGCCGCCATCGCCGCAGCTCGCCAAGTATTTCGCAGGCTTAGACCAACGGCGGGCCCGAGTCCCTCTTCCCACCCTTCGTTCTACGTGCGTAGAGTCTTCACCGGACCCCGAATGGCATGCGCACGCCATACCGCCATCCCGGGGTTCTCCCCACCAGCGCATCCCCCACCGAGCACCACCGAGCCATCGGAGGCACGTCATGCTCGTGCACAGACCCGGATCGGTCCGTGGCCGGCGCTTCGCCGTCACCGGGATCCTGCTCGCCGCGTTCTCCCTCGTGTTCGCCCTCCCCGCCCACGCCGCGTCGTCCGCGGACGTCCCGCCCCGCGGCTCGGCCCACATGGGCATGGGCGTCGCGGCCCACGACGGCGAACACGGCACCCCCGTCCCGGGCCGCGCGGCCCAGACCGAGGGCGTGGACGTCTCCAGCCACCAGGGCAACGTGGCCTGGTCGACCCTGTGGAACAGCGGGGTCAAGTGGGCCTACGTCAAGGCCACCGAGGGGACGTACTACACCAACCCCTACTTCGCCCAGCAGTACAACGGCTCCTACAACGTCGGCATGATCCGCGGCTCGTACCACTTCGCCACCCCGGACACGACGAGCGGCGCCGCACAGGCCAACTACTTCGTCGACCACGGCGGCGGCTGGTCCAAGGACGGCAAGACGCTGCCGGGCGCGCTCGACATCGAGTGGAACCCCTACGGCGCCACCTGCTACGGCAAGTCGCAGAGCGCGATGGTCTCCTGGATCAGCGACTTCCTGAACACGTACAAGGCCCGCACCGGCCGGGACGCCGTGATCTACACGGCCACGAGCTGGTGGACCGAGTGCACCGGCAACTACGGCGGCTTCGCCGCCAACAACCCGCTGTGGGTGGCCCGGTACGCCTCGACGGTGGGCACGCTGCCGGCCGGGTGGGGCTACTACACGATGTGGCAGTACACGTCGTCCGGCCCGACGGTCGGCGACCACAACAAGTTCAACGGCGCCCTGGACCGCGTCCAGGCCCTCGCCAACGGCTGACACCCCGCCCCGCGCACGGCGAAGGCCCGGACTCCGAGCGGAGTCCGGGCCTTCCCCTTTCCTCGTCCGGCCGCGCCCTCCCCCAGCGCCTAAAGCCTGGGAGGTACCCCCATCGCCGCGACCGGAACCTCCTGCCCGGCGCCGTTGGTCGCCGGTGCGAGCGCCAGCTCCAGCACCTGGCGGACGTCGGTGACGGCGTGGACGTCGAGCTTGTCCAGCACCTGGGCCGGGACGTCGTCCAGGTCGGGCTCGTTGCGCTTGGGGATGATCACCGTGGTGATCCCGGCCCGGTGCGCGGCGAGCAGCTTCTGCTTGACGCCGCCGATCGGCAGCACCCGCCCGGTCAGCGAGACCTCGCCGGTCATCGCCACGTCGGTGCGCACCAGCCGGCCGGAGAGCAGCGAGGCGAGGGCCGTGGTCATGGTGACGCCGGCGCTCGGGCCGTCCTTGGGGACCGCGCCCGCCGGGAAGTGGATGTGCGCGCCACGGTCCTTGAGGTCGCCGACCGGCAGCTCCAGCTCGGCGCCGTGGCTGCGCAGGAAGCTCAGCGCGATCTGCGCCGACTCCTTCATCACGTCGCCCAGCTGACCGGTCAGGGTCAGCCCCGCCGCGCCCGTCTCCGGGTCGGCCAGCGACGCCTCGACGTACAGGACGTCGCCGCCCGCGCCGGTGACCGCGAGGCCGGTGGCCACGCCCGGCACTGCCGTCCGCCGCTCCGCCGGGTCCTGGGCGGACTCGGGCACGTGGTGCGGCCGTCCGATCAGGCCGCGCAGGTCGCTCTCGGTGACGGTGAACGGCAGCTCCCGTTCGCCCAGTTCGTGCTGGGCCGCCACCTTGCGCAGCAGCCGCGCGACGGACCGCTCCAGGGTGCGCACGCCCGCCTCGCGGGTGTACTCGCCCGCCAGCTTGCGCAGCGCGCCCTCGTCGACGGTGACCTCGTCGGCGTCGAGTCCGGCCCGCTCCAACTGGCGCGGAAGCAGGTGGTCTCGGGCGATGACGACCTTCTCGTCCTCGGTGTAGCCGTCGAGGCGGACCAGCTCCATGCGGTCGAGCAGGGCCTCGGGGATGGCCTCCAGGACGTTGGCGGTGGCGAGGAAGACCACGTCGGACAGGTCGAGTTCGACCTCCAGGTAGTGGTCCCGGAAGGTGTGGTTCTGGGCCGGGTCGAGGACCTCCAGCAGGGCCGCGGCCGGGTCGCCGCGGAAGTCGGAGCCCACCTTGTCGATCTCGTCGAGCAGGACGACCGGGTTCATGGACCCCGCCTCCTTGATCGCCCGCACGATCCGGCCGGGCAGCGCCCCGACGTACGTGCGCCGGTGGCCGCGGATCTCGGCCTCGTCGCGGACGCCGCCGAGGGCGACGCGGACGAACTTGCGCCCCATCGCGTGGGCGACGGACTCGCCGAGGCTGGTCTTGCCGACGCCGGGCGGGCCCACCAGGGCCAGGACGGCGCCGCCGCGCCGGCCGCCGACGACGCCGAGGCCCCGGTCGCCGCGCCGCTTGCGCACGGCCAGGTACTCGGTGATGCGCTCCTTCACGTCCTCCAGGCCCGCGTGCTCGGCGTCGAGCACGGCCTGGGCGCCCCGGATGTCGTAGGCGTCCTCGGTCCGCTCGTTCCAGGGCATCTCCAGGACCGTGTCGAGCCAGGTGCGGATCCAGGAGCCCTCGGGCGACTGGTCGGAGGACCGCTCCAGCTTGTCGACCTCCTTGAGCGCGGCCTCGCGGACCTTCTCCGGCAGGCCGGCGGCCTCGACCCGGGCACGGTAGTCGTCGGACTCCTCGCCCTCCTGCTCGCCGTTGATCTCGCGCAGTTCCTTGCGGACGGCTTCGAGCTGGCGGCGCAGCAGGAACTCGCGCTGCTGCTTGTCGACGCCCTCCTGGACGTCCTTGGCGATGGTCTCGGCCACGTCCTGCTCGGCGAGGTGGTCGCGCAACTGCTGGGTGGCGAGCTTGAGACGGGCGACCGGGTCGGTGGTCTCCAGCAGCTCGACCTTCTGCTCGGTGCTCAGGAAGGGCGAGTACCCGGAGTTGTCGGCGAGCGCGGACACGTCGTCGATGGCCTGGACCCGGTCGACGACCTGCCAGGCGCCGCGCTTGCGCAGCCAGGCGGTGGCGAGCGCCTTGTACTCCTTCACCAGCTCGGCGACCTGGCCGGGCAGCGGATCGGGGACGGTCTCGTCGACCCGGGTGCCCTCGACCCAGAGCGCGGCGCCGGGGCCGGTGGTGCCGGCGCCGATGCGCACCCGGTCCCGGCCACGGATCAGGGCGCCCGGGTCGCCGTCGGCCAGGCGGCCGACCTGCTCGACCGTGCCGAGGACGCCGGTCGCGGCGTGGGTGCCGTCGATGCGCGGGACGAGGAGGACGCGGGGCTTGCCGGGCTCGGACCTGGCGGCGGCCTGCGCGGCCTCCACCGCGGCCCGCGTCTCGGCGTCGCTCAGGTCCAGGGGGACGACCATTCCGGGCAGGACCACTTCGTCGTCGAGCGGCAGCACGGGCAGGGTGAGCGGTGTGAAGGCGGCGGACTCAGCAGCCATGATCTCCCCTTCGGCAGTCAAGTTGAGTTACATCGACTCAATGAAAGGGAGCCCGGGATTGTTCCCCAAGGCTTGTTCGCTGTGAGCGATCAAACGCGCAGGGTGCTCCGCGCCTTTCGGGACAGCACCGTCGTACCGGACGGCACCGTCGTACCGGACAGACCGTCGTACCGGACAGCACCGTCGAACCGGTTCGCATTCCTCCGGCCGGGCGATGCCAGGATGGGCCGATGCCCCTCACTACCCACGACTTCTCCGAGGCCCCCGAGGTGCTGGACCGCCGCGAGGGTCCGTACGGCGAGGTGGTCCTGCGCCGGCACGGGACGCTGCTGCAGATCATCGCGAACGGCTGCTTCCTGATGGACACCTCGGACGGGCGCTCGGAGCGGCGCCTGGTCGACGCGGCGGCCGACGCGCTGGCCGCCTCCGGCGGGCGGAGCGCGCCGCACCTGCTCGTCGGCGGACTCGGCGTCGGCTTCTCCCTCGTTCACGCGGCCGCCGACCCCCGCTGGGGCCGGATCGCGGTCGTCGAACGCGAGCCCGCCATCATCGACTGGCACCGCACCGGCCCTCTCGCCGCGCTCTCCGCCGCCGCGCTGGCCGACCCCCGCGCGGAGATCGTCGAGGCGGACCTGGTCGAGTACGTCAATGAGACTTCCGACACGTACGACGCCCTGTGCCTGGACATCGACAACGGCCCCGGATGGACCGTCACCGAGGGCAACGACGGGCTGTACGCACCGTCCGGACTGGCGGGCTGCGCAAGGCTGTTGAGGCCCGGCGGGGTGCTGGCCGTGTGGTCCGCGCAGCCCTCTCCGGAATTCGAAGAAACCTTGCGTAATGCCGGTTTCCAGCAGGTGCGTACCGAAGAGATCCCCGTTGCCCGGGGCGTTCCGGACGTCGTGCACATCGGCGTCGGGCCTGGATAGCAAAGGCGCGGTGACTCCCCGTACGCTGCTGCCCTGGCGCGGATCATCCAAGCGCCGAGCGCAGTCATGGGATCACCCCACGGATTCCGGAAAGCACACCTCAGGGGCGGGCGATGGAGCAGACACAGACCTCCCACAACGGCACGGCCACCCAGGGCGCCCAGCGCCGGGTCCTGGTGGTCGAGGACGATCAGACGATCGTGGACGCCATCGCGACCCGCCTGCGTGCCGAGGGGTTCCTGGTGCAGACGGCGGGCGACGGTCCGTCCGCCGTGGACACGGCCGAGGCGTGGCAGCCCGACCTGCTCATCCTCGACATCATGCTGCCCGGCTTCGACGGCCTGGAGGTGTGCCGCCGCGTGCAGGCCCAGCGCCCGGTGCCGGTGCTGATGCTCACCGCGCGCGACGACGAGACGGACATGCTGGTCGGCCTCGGCGTGGGCGCCGACGACTACATGACCAAGCCGTTCTCGATGCGCGAGCTGGCCGCCCGGGTGCACGTGCTGCTGCGGCGGGTCGAGCGGGCCGTGGTCGCCGCCTCGACCCCGCGCAGCGGCATCCTGCGCCTGGGCGAGCTGGAGATCGACCACGCGCAGCGCCGGGTGCGGGTGCGCAGCGAGGACGTCCACCTCACGCCGACCGAGTTCGACCTGCTGGTCTGCCTGGCGAACACCCCCCGCGCGGTGCTCTCCCGCGAGCAGTTGCTCGCCGAGGTCTGGGACTGGGCCGACGCCTCCGGCACCCGGACCGTGGACAGCCACATCAAGGCGTTGCGCCGCAAGATCGGCGCCGAGCGCATCCGGACCGTGCACGGCGTGGGCTACGCCCTGGAGACGCCGATCCCATGAGCCGGGGACGGGAGACCGCACGCAGGAGCCCCGGCCCCCGGAAGACCGGGGATCCCTGGCGCGGCGTACGCCCGTTCTCGATCAAGACCAAGCTGGGCGCGCTCGTCGTCACGTCGGTGCTGATCACCACCGGCCTGTCGGTGATAGCGGTGCACACCAAGACCGAGCTGCGCTTCATCACGGTGTTCTCGATGATCGCCACGCTGCTGATCACGCAGTTCGTGGCGCACTCGCTGACCGCGCCGCTGGACGAGATGAACGCCGTCGCCCGCTCCATCTCGCACGGCGACTACACCCGCCGGGTGAGCGAGAACCGCCGCGACGAGCTGGGCGACCTCGCCGTCACCATCAACCGCATGGCCGACGACCTGGAGGCCCAGGACCTCCAGCGCAAGGAGCTGGTCGCGAACGTCTCGCACGAGCTGCGCACCCCGATCGCGGGCCTGCGCGCGGTGCTGGAGAACATCGTCGACGGCGTCACCGAGGCCGACCCGGAGACCATGCGCACGGCGCTCGGGCAGACGGAACGGCTGGGCCGGCTCGTGGAGACGCTCCTCGACCTCTCCCGCCTGGACAACGGCGTCATCCCGCTGCGCAAGCGGCGCTTCGAGGTGTGGCCGTACCTCGCGGGCGTGCTGAAGGAGGCCAACATGGTCGCCTCGGCCCGCGCGGGCATCGCCTCCGGCTCCGGCCGGCACACCCGCACCGACGTCCACCTGGCCCTCGACGTCTTCCCCGGGGACCTCACCGCGCACGCCGACCCCGAGCGCATCCACCAGGTCGTCGCCAACCTCATCGACAACGCGGTCAAGCACAGTCCGCCGCACGGCCGGGTGACGGTGCGGGCGCGGGCCGGGGAGCTGCCCGAGTCGCTGGAGCTGGAGGTGCTCGACGAGGGCCCGGGCATTCCGCGTTCTGAGTGGCGCCGCGTGTTCGAGCGGTTCAACCGGGGTTCGGTGTCGCGGCCCCACGGCCCCGGCAGCGACGGAGGCACCGGTCTGGGGCTCGCGATCGCGCGCTGGGCGGTGGATCTGCACGGCGGCCGGATCGGGGTGGCCGAATCCGAGCGGGGCTGCCGGATTCTCATCACTCTTCCGGGTCTGCCGTCGCGGTCCGGTTGACGTAGGGTTCGCAGCGGAGCACCAAGATCCACTGCATCCGCGCTGGCGGACACGTGTGATCAGGCACAGGCCCGCGTTTTCGAGGCGCCGGGTCTCGGTCTCCCGATCCCTCACGCAACAGAACCTGGCTTGTTTCCCGCCATTTCCAGCGCTGAAACGCGGTCTGTGATGTGACTTACGCGACGATGAACGGGCCCGGACTGACCTTCCGGTGCCGGTAGGCGTAGCCTTGATTTCCGCTGTCCACCATCCTTGTGAAGCGGAAGAGGGCGGTTCTCGCCGTGTCGCCACAGTCCCCCAGTAACTCGAGCATCTCGACCGACACCGACCAAGCGGGCACCACGGGTAAGAACCCCGCGGCCGCCTTCGGTGCCAATGAGTGGCTCGTCGACGAGATCTATCAGCAGTACCTCCAGGACCCGAACTCCGTGGACCGAGCCTGGTGGGACTTCTTCGCCGACTACAAGCCCGGAGCCGCGGCCCAGCCGGCCGCAGGCACGGCGACCACGGACTCCGGCAGCACGCCGCAGGCCGCGCCCGCCCCGCAGGCTGCGGCCCCCGCCCAGCCGAAGGCGGCCGCCCCGGCGCCCGCTCCCGCGAAGCCGGCCGCGCAGCCCGCCGCTGCCGCGCCCGCCGCCCCGCCCGCCAGGCCCGCCCCCGCGCCGGCCAAGCCCGCCGCCAAGCCGCAGGCGAAGGCCGCCGCCCCCGCCAAGGACGCCGCCCCCGCCCCCGAGGGTCCCGAGCTGGTGACCCTGCGCGGCCCGGCCGCCGCGGTCGCGAAGAACATGAACGCCTCGCTGGAGCTGCCCACGGCCACGTCCGTGCGCGCGGTCCCGGTGAAGCTGCTCTTCGACAACCGCATCGTCATCAACAACCACCTCAAGCGCGCCCGGGGCGGGAAGATCTCCTTCACGCACCTGATCGGGTACGCGATGGTGCAGGCCATCAAGGCCATGCCGTCGATGAACCACTCGTTCGGCGAGAAGGACGGCAAGCCGACCCTGGTCAAGCCGGCCCACATCAACCTCGGCCTCGCCATCGACCTGGTCAAGCCCAACGGCGACCGCCAGCTCGTCGTCGCGGCGATCAAGAAGGCCGAGACGCTGAACTTCTTCGAGTTCTGGCAGGCCTACGAGGACATCGTCCGTCGCGCCCGCGACAACAAGCTGACGATGGACGACTTCACCGGCGTCACCGTCTCCCTGACCAACCCCGGCGGCCTCGGCACCGTCCACTCCGTGCCGCGTCTGATGCCCGGCCAGTCGGTCATCCTGGGCGTCGGCTCGATGGACTACCCGGCGGAGTTCCAGGGCACCAGCCAGGACACCCTGAACAAGCTCGGCATCTCCAAGGTCATGACGCTCACGTCGACCTACGACCACCGGGTCATCCAGGGCGCCGCCTCCGGCGAGTTCCTGCGCCAGGTCGCCAACCTGCTCCTCGGCGAGAACGGCTTCTACGACGAGATCTTCAAGGCGCTGCGCATCCCCTACGAGCCGGTCCGCTGGCTCAAGGACATCGACGCCTCGCACGACGACGACGTCACCAAGGCCGCCCGCGTCTTCGAACTGATCCACTCCTACCGGGTCCGCGGCCACGTCATGGCCGACACCGACCCGCTGGAGTACCAGCAGCGCAAGCACCCCGACCTGGACATCACCGAGCACGGGCTCACCCTGTGGGACCTGGAGCGCGAGTTCGCGGTCGGCGGCTTCGCCGGCAAGTCCCTGATGAAGCTGCGCGACATCCTCGGCGTGCTGCGCGACTCGTACTGCCGCACCACCGGCGTCGAGTTCATGCACATCCAGGACCCGAAGCAGCGCAAGTGGATCCAGGACCGCATCGAGCGCTCGCACACCAAGCCGGAGCGCGAGGAGCAGCTTCGCATCCTGCGCCGGCTCAACGCGGCCGAGGCCTTCGAGACCTTCCTGCAGACCAAGTACGTCGGCCAGAAGCGGTTCTCCCTGGAGGGCGGCGAGTCCGTCATCCCGCTGCTCGACGCGGTCATCGACTCGGCCGCCGAGTCCCGCCTGGACGAGGTCGTCATCGGCATGGCCCACCGCGGCCGGCTGAACGTGCTGGCCAACGTGGTCGGCAAGTCGTACGCGCAGATCTTCCGCGAGTTCGAGGGCAACCTCGACCCGAAGTCGATGCACGGCTCCGGCGACGTGAAGTACCACCTGGGCGCCGAGGGCACCTTCACGGGCCTGGACGGCGAGCAGATCAAGGTCTCGCTGGTCGCCAACCCCTCGCACCTGGAGGCGGTCGACCCGGTCCTGGAGGGCGTCGCCCGCGCCAAGCAGGACATCATCAACAAGGGCGGCACGGACTTCACCGTCCTGCCGGTGGCGATCCACGGCGACGCGGCCTTCGCGGGCCAGGGCGTGGTGGCCGAGACCCTGAACATGTCGCAGCTGCGCGGCTACCGCACCGGCGGCACGGTCCACGTCGTCATCAACAACCAGGTCGGCTTCACCGCCGCCCCGGAGTCCTCGCGCTCCTCGATGTACGCCACCGACGTGGCCCGCATGATCGAGGCCCCGATCTTCCACGTGAACGGCGACGACCCGGAGGCCGTGGTCCGCGTCGCGCGGCTCGCCTTCGAGTTCCGCCAGGCGTTCAACAAGGACGTGGTGATCGACCTCATCTGCTACCGCCGCCGCGGTCACAACGAGTCGGACAACCCGGCCTTCACCCAGCCGCTGATGTACGACCTGATCGACAAGAAGCGCTCGGTGCGCAAGCTCTACACCGAGTCCCTCATCGGTCGCGGCGACATCACCCTGGAAGAGGCCGAGCAGGCGCTCCAGGACTACCAGGGCCAGCTCGAGAAGGTCTTCACCGAGGTCCGCGAGGCCGTCTCGCAGCCGACGGCCGCCGAACCGTCGGACCCGCAGGCCGAGTTCCCGGTCGCCGTGAACACCGCGGTCAGCTCCGAGACCGTCAAGCGGATCGCCGAGTCCCAGGTCAACATCCCCGACCACGTCACCATCCACCCGCGCCTGCTGCCGCAGTTGCAGCGCCGCGCCGCGATGGTCGAGGACGGCACGATCGACTGGGGCATGGGCGAGACCCTCGCCGTCGGCTCCCTCCTCCTGGAGGGCGTCCCGGTCCGCCTCACCGGCCAGGACTCGCAGCGCGGCACCTTCGGCCAGCGCCACGCGGTCGTCATCGACCGCGAGACGGGCGACGAGTTCACCCCGCTGCTGTACCTGTCCGAGGACCAGGCCCGGTACAACGTCTACAACTCCCTGCTCTCCGAGTACGCGGTGATGGGCTTCGAGTACGGCTACTCGCTGGCCCGCCCGGACGCGCTGGTGATGTGGGAGGCGCAGTTCGGCGACTTCGTCAACGGCGCGCAGACGGTCGTGGACGAGTTCATCTCCTCGGCCGAGCAGAAGTGGAACCAGACCAGCGGCGTGACGCTCCTGCTCCCGCACGGCTACGAGGGCCAGGGCCCGGACCACTCCTCGGCCCGCCCGGAGCGCTTCCTCCAACTGTGCGCGCAGAACAACATGACGGTCGCGATGCCGACCCTGCCGTCGAACTACTTCCACCTCCTGCGGTGGCAGGTGCACAACCCGCACCACAAGCCGCTGGTGGTCTTCACCCCGAAGTCGATGCTGCGCCTGAAGGCGGCGGCCTCGAAGGCGGAGGAGTTCACGACGGGCCAGTTCCGCCCGGTCATCGGCGACGAGTCGGTCGACCCGGCCGCCGTCAGGAAGGTCGTCTTCACCGCGGGCAAGGTCTACTACGACCTCGACGCCGAGCGGAAGAAGCGCGGCCTGACGGACACGGCGATCATCCGCATCGAGCGCCTGTACCCGCTGCCGGGTGCCGAGCTCCAGGCGGAGATCGCCAAGTACCCGAACGCCGAGAAGTACCTGTGGGCCCAGGAGGAGCCGGCGAACCAGGGTGCCTGGCCGTTCATCGCGCTCAACCTGATCGACCACCTGGACCTGGCCGTCGGCGCCGACGTCCCGCACGGCGAGCGCCTGCGCCGCATCTCGCGCCCGCACAGCTCGTCCCCGGCCGTCGGTTCCGCCAAGCGGCACCAGGCCGAGCAGGAGCAGTTGGTGCGTGAGGTCTTCGAGGCGTGAGCCACTGACGCCCACGACCGCACCGTGAAGGGCCCGGCTCCGGAACACTCCGGGGCCGGGCCCTTCGGCGTGGCGGAGGGGTGCGGGTGTGCCGGTCAGGTCCGCTGGGGTTCGAAGTCCCAGTACGGAGCACGCCGGGCACGGGCCGACAGGGTGCGCGGATGCCGGGGGCCGAGAGCGGCGGCCAGTGCCTCCAGGGCCTCGCTCTCCACCGCGTCGGCCTGCCCGCGCCGCCCGCGCACCCGCAGTTCGCGGGCGAGGGCCACCCGCGCGATCCCCGTGAAGGGATGGGCGGGGCCGAGGACGCGCGCCGCCGTGCCCGCCGTGTCCCGGCTCAGAGCGAGGGCCCGGTCCGCGTCCTGCGTGCCTCCGTGCAGCACCGCCGCGTTGAGAGCGCAGCCCAGCGTCCACGGATGGTCGTGCCCCACGGCGGCGTCCATGCCGGCCAGCGCGTCGTCGGCGAGGGCGGCCGCACGGTCGCCCTCCCCCGCCCGGTGCAGCAGCAGGGCGTGGTTGGCGCGGGCCCCCGCGGCGTAGGGGTGGCCGGCGGTGAGCGTCTCCTCGTAGCGGCCGACGACGCGCTCGCTCAGCGCCCGGGCCGGGTCGAGGTCCCCCTGCTCCCGGGCGAAGCAGCTCAGGCTCGCGGTGAGCATCAGCACCAGGGGGTCGCTGTCGCCCAGTACCCGCTCCCCCAGCTCCAGTGCCTGCCCGGCGTGGTGCGCCGCCTCGTCGGTGTCGCCCGCGGCGCAGTGGCACAGCGCGAGGTTGTGGGCGGCGAGCAGGGTCTGCCGGTGGTGGGCGCCCAGCGTCTCGCGGACCAGCCGCCAGTTGGTGTCCTGCCGCGACAGGGCCTCGCCGTGGCGGCCGAGGAGCCGGAGGTCGACGGCGCACGTGGTCTCCGAGCCCAGCGTCCACGGGTGCCGGTCCCCGAGCACCCGGCGGCGCTCGCGCAGGGTGGGCAGGTCGACGTCCAGGGCGTCCGCGTAGCGGCCCAGCAGCCGCAGCGAGGCGCCCACGTTGTTCCGCGCGTTCAGGGTGCGGGTGTCCTGGTCGCCGAGGAGTTCGCGGTACGTGCCGTGCACCCGGCGCGAGATCTCCAGGGCCTCCGCGTAGTGCCCGAGGCCGCGCAGGTCGGCGGCGAGTCCGCCGAGGGCCCGCAGCAGGAGGGGGTCGCGTTCGCCCCGCTGCTCGCTCAGGTGCCGCACGGCCGCCCGCTCGATCTCCATCGTGCGGTGGAAGTCCCCGGCCGCGCGCAGCAGGTTGGCGTAGTGGTGGGTCAGTTCCCACACCAGGGGGTGCTGCTCGCCGAGGAGCGTGCGCCAGATCCGGGTGGCGTGGCCGCCGAGTCGCACGCCCGCTCCGTACTCGCCCGACAGGTACAGGTAGCGCAGGCAGTCCAGGACCAGCGTCTGCACGGCCCCGTCGGTGCTCGTGAGGACGTCGGCGTATTTCAGGTGCGGCACGATCTCGGCGTACCTGGGCCACTGTTCGGGGGCCGAGGGCCGGCCGCGGACGGCCGCCGCCAGGGCCCGCCGGACGACGTCGACGAGGTCGCGCCGGGCTGCTCCCGGCATGGCCTTGTGCGCCATCTGGTGGACGACCCGGTGCACGTACAGGTGCTCGCGCTCCGGTTCGCCGGGGTCCGTCTCGACCCGGACGACGGAGTGCCGTCGCAGGTGGCCGACGGCCCGGTCCCACAGCCGGGGGTCGGTGAGCAGTCCGGCCACCGAGTCGGGCAGCCCGTCGTGCGGCATGCTGCGCAGCAGGTGGACGGGGACGAGGCCGGGGGCGAAGAAGGTGCACAGCCGGAGCAGGACCACGGCCTCGGGGGCGGTCTCGCGCAGTTCGGCCAGCAGGATCGACCAGGCCGTCCGGAAGGCCGGCGGGACGTCGTCCGCCACGGTCCGCTCGTCGCCCTCGCTACCGTCGCCGTCCGCCAGCAGCGCCAGGTACTCGTCCACCGAACGGTCCGCGTCGCGCAGCCAGCCCGCCGTCTGGGCGAGCAGCAACGGCAGGTCGCCCAGGGCCTCGGCGAGGCGGCCGGCCTCGTCCGGTGTCGGGCCGGGCGCGCGGCGGCGGATGAAGGCGATCGACTCGTCACGGGTGTACACGGGGACTTCCAGCAGTTCGCTGCCGTAGCGGCCCCACTCCGGGTTGCGCGAAGTGACCAGGACGTGCCCCGGGCCGGTCGGCACCAGGTTCTCGATCTCCTCGGGCTCGTCGGCGCCGTCCAGGACCAGCAGCCACCGGGAGTACGGCTCGCCGCGGCGCAGCGCGTCCCGCACCGCGCGCAGCCGTTCCCCGTACTCCTGGCCGGTCCGCAGGCCCAGTCGGGGGGCGAGTTCGGCCAGTTGGCGGCGGCAGTCGGCCCGGTCCTGCGCGTTGACCCACCACACCACGTCGTACTCGGGACCGAGGCGGTGCGCGTACTCGGCGGCGAGCTGCGTCTTGCCCACCCCGGACATGCCGTGCAGCGTCAGCATGCCCGTGGTCCCCGGTCCCGGACCGTTCAGCAGGTCGTGCACCTCGTCCAGCAGGGCCTCGCGGCCGGTGAACCGGGTGTTGCGGCGCGGAACGGCGCCCCACACGCCGGGCGTGTCCGCCGGGAACCGCGGTCCGGTCCCGGCCCGCGCCGTGTCCTCGGCCACCGGCTCGGACGGCAGGCCGAGCCGCTCCAGCAGGCGCCGCTCGGCCTCCTCGGCCCGCAGGCCGTGCAGGGCGGCGGGTGCCAGCAGGGACACCTCCGACGGGAGCGGGGCGCTGGTGACCGACACGGCGGCGAACCGGGACGGGTCGGGGGCGACGACCTCGCGCAGGGCCGCGTTCCACTCGTCGTACGCGTGTGTTCCGTGGCCGAAGTAGGGGGCGTCCAGGACGAGCAGGGCCCGCCCGGGCGCGAGGGTCAGGTCGCGCAGCAGGGCCGCCGGGGGGACCTCGGCCGGCGAGCCCCGGCGCAGCGGGGACACCCGCACCCCGCGCCGCTCCAGCCGGTCGCCGATCCAGGCCGCCCAGGCCTGGTCGAGTCCGGCGAAGCTGATCGTGACCGGCTGCCGGCCCGGGCCGGGTGCGGCGGCGGCCGGGGACCGGTGCGGACGGGGCGCCCGCGGCGTGGACGACGGTGCGGGTCCGGCCGGGACCGGCACCGCCGCGTCGGCGGTGGCCTCGCGTATCTCGCAGCGCAGTTCCGCCTTGCGGACCGGTACGCCCCACTGGTTGCTGACGGTCAGCCACAGCGAGGCGGGCCCCGGGCCCGGGCCCGCGGAGACCCGGAACCGCGCGGGGCCGTAGGTGCCGCCGAAGCGGTGCAGGACGAGGTTCGGTTCGCCCAGGGCGGAGCAGTCGAAGTGCGGGGCGCCGTCCAGGGTGACGGTGAAGGTGAACTCCTCCTCGGCGTACGGCCACTGGGCCGGCGTGCCGTCCGGGGCGGGCAGGGGGCCGCGCAGGTCGACGGTGACGAGGTAGTCGCCCCCGGCCTCCGCCCGCCGGGGCCACGCGACGACGGGCTCGATCAGCAGCGGCTGCCCGGACGGTCCCGCGGCGGCGCTCACCGGCCGCCTCCCCCCTCGGTGCCGAGCGCGTCCACCGCGGTGAGCCGCAGCGCCGTCCCCGGATGCCCGTAGTAGTGGAACATGAACGCGTACAGGAGCCGCAGGACCCGTTTCTGGCCCACGACGTCGACCTGTCCGTCATCGTTGCGGACCCGCGGCAGCTCCGCCAGGGACCCGAACTCCTCCAGGGCCCGCACCCGGAAGTCCCGCAGCGTGTGGGCCACCGGGCGGCGGGGATGCCCGGCCACCTCGCGCACCAGGCGCCGCGCCAGCGCCCGGGCCTCCAGGTCGCCGACCTTCCCGGAGCTGACGATGCAGCCGCCCGCGCCCTTGCGCAGGAACAGCTCCGCGAATCCCCGCAGTGCCTCCTCGCCTTGGGCCCGGTTGTCGACGAACCGCCCGGAGTCGCAGGCGTTGAGGCAGACCAGCGAGCCGTCCCGGCGCAGCACCGACATCCGTTCGCCGTTCAGCTCGGCCCAGGTGCGGTTGCCGAGGGTGAGGCCCGGCACGGCGTCGCCGTAGGTGCCGTGGCAGCCCAGGTAGACCAGTCCGGTGCGGTCGGCCTCGGTGTCGAGGTCGCTGAGGAAGGGGGTCATGCGCCGGTGCAGCCGGTGCGCGTACGACGTGAAGACGCGGCCGTCGTCCGCCATGTCCTGGTGGAGGTAGCCGAGCACCCGGCCGTGGCAGTCGCCGGTCTCGGCGGGCAGACCGCCCTGGCCCAGGTCCCGCACGGTCGTCCAGCGGGCCACGGCGACCAGCGCCCCCAGCGGCCCGCCCGCCAGGCCCAGTACCGCGTCCCCCGGCAGCAGGAGCAGTTCCCAGGGCAGGTCGTACCCGGTGTCGTCCCACACCACCAGCCGCAGGCCGTCGCCGTGCCGGGCGCGGATCCGGTTGATCCAGTGGGCGAGTTCGTACTGGTTGTCCGACCACAGGCGGATGCCCCGCAGCACCTCAGAGGGGTAGTGCCCGTCGCCGTCCTGCCGCAGCCGGGCGAGGCTGACGGCAGGCGCGGGGCGGCGGGTGGGCCCGGCCGCGCAGGTCACCGACAGGTCGCCGCACCAGCCCTGCAGCCGGTACCCCGGCACCCCGTCGGCCCCGTCGGCGCGCAGGACGCGCAGCACGGCGAAGCCGTCCTCCAGGCGTACGCCGGGGTGTGCGTCGGTGCCGCCGAGCCCCGCGGGCGGCTCCTGCGCCCGGCGCAGGTTCAGCACGGACGCGGCGGGGCGGCGGGCCACGGCCCTCAGTCCCGGCAGGGCCGCCCGGAGCCCTGCGGTGCCGTTGGCCGGGAGCCTGACGGGCCCGCGCCTGGCTTCACTCACCGGCGGCCTCCGTCCCGGGCCCCCGGCGCCCGTCGACGACGATCGCACCGAGCCGGTCGGCGAGGACGTACGGCAGGTCGCCGTAGGGCTCCCGGCCGGGGTCGACGACCGCCACGTGCAGCCGCGTCCGGTCCATGGCCCCGATCCGGGAAGCGGCCTCCACGGCGTCCTCGACGCCCGCGGCGGCCACCTCGCCGTCGGTCCGCCCGGTGTGGCCGGCCCGCAGCGGCACGTTGCCGCGGCCGTCGGTCACGACCACGAGCCACGCCTCCGCCGGCCCGGTGCCCGGCCGGCGCAGCAGCCGCCGCAGCGCCTGCGCCGCGAGTTCGACGCCGTGGGCGAGCGGCGTCGCCCGCCCGGCCCGGCGGTGCAGCGCGGCCGGCACCCGGGGGTCCAGGACGCTGCGGGCCGTGAAGGAGCCCGCGCGCAGTTCGTCGGCCGCGTCCGCCGCGCCGACCTCGATCACCTGGACCGTGGCCCGGCTCGTGTACGCCCACTGCAGGAAGGGGGCGAGGACCTCGGGCCAGTTCGCGTCCCCGGCCCGGCAGGTGTGGTCCAGGAGCAGCACCAGGACCCGCTCGGGGGCGGCGGCGCGCACGTTGCTGTGCAGGTCGGCGGGGGAGACGGTGAACCGTTCGGTGTGCCGGGCCCGTTGGTGCACGGCGGCCTCGCGGACCGTGCGGACGTGGGCGATGTCCCGCAGGTCCGTGGCGCGGCGGGTGCCGATCACGGTGCCCCGGGTGGCGACGGGCCCGGTGGTGCGCCGCCGGGGGCCGCTCAGCGGCACGGCGTCCCGCACCGCGGCCGGTTCGTCCTCCGGGTAGGGGTTTCCGGGGGCCGGGGAGGGTGCGGCGCCCGGTGCGGTGCCGATCCCCTCGGCGGGTCCGGTGTCCAGCAGCCCCCGGGCGCCGTCGCGTGTCCGGGGCCGCCCGTCCCCGCCGGTGCCGTGGCGTTCCGGGAGGGTGCCGGGCGGGCCGGCCGGGTCCGGCCCCGTGCCGGGCGGTTCCGGGTCGCTCTCCGCGCGCTCCGGTGCGCTGTGCGGCACGGACACCCCGATGAGCCGGGCGGCGTCGTCGGTGTGGCCGGCCGAGGCCGACGGGGCGCCGTCCAGTGCCGCGAGGGTGCGGGCGAGCCGCAGCAGGGCCAGTTCCCGGCGGACTCCCGCGTCGGGCCCGAGCAGTTCCCGCGCCCGGCCGATCGCCGCGTCGTCGACGGACACGGGCCGGACGCCCCGGCCGGACAACGGACGACGGGTGTCCGCGAGTCCCGCGAGCAGCGCCTCCCGCGCCTCTTGCGCCCCCGGCTCCTCCAGTGCGCCGCCCGGGACGGGCAGCCGCAGTCCCGCCACCGACAGCCGCAGGGCGAACCGGTCCAGCAGGTGCCGGCTCACCCGCCCCACGTCGGCGCTGCGGCAGACCGCCAGCCAGCGCGCCCGCGGCCGGACCGTCCGGCGCGGTCCCCCGCGTTCGACGGTCACGACCTCGGCGCCGAGGAGTTGCACCGCCGCGCGCATCCCGGCGACGCTCAGTCGCGCGAGGTCGGGCACCACGACCAACGGCGGTGCCCCGTCGGCGTCGTCCCCCTCGGTCAGCGGTCCGGGCCCGGTTCGGACGGTGATGCCGTGCTCGCCGCCGCGGATCCTGGTGCGGGTCCACAGGTCCTCGTCCCGGTCCGCGGCGCCCAGCACGAGCGGCGGGCGCGCCGGTTCGTCGGCTCCGGCGAGGACGGCCCCGAACAGCCGGGCGACCGGATCGACGAGCCGGGGGTCCAGGTCGAGGAGCAGCACCCCGGACAGGGCGGGCTCGGCCGCCGCGCAGACCAGGGCGAGTCCGAGCCGGTGCGCGGGGTCGTCGTGCGGGACCGTGCCGGCGGGGGCCGTGCCCTGGTCCGCCGGCGGGTCCGGTGAGGTGTGCGGGTCGGGCGGGACGGCGGCCATCCCGGTCAGTCCTCGGAGAGGTCCTGGAGGCCCTCGAAGAGGTCCTGGAGGCGGGCCTCGTCGTCGGGCTCCCAGTCGAAGGCGTCGCCCTGCACCGTTTCCGGACGCCGGTGCCGCAGAGCCATCGGCAGGACCCGCCGCAGGTGCGCGGGGGCCACCCGGTCCGCGCCTTCCAGGGCCGCCAGGGCCCGGGACGCCAGCACGGCCACGATCTCCCCTCGCTGGCCCACCGCCTCGGTCCGTTCCGCGGCCCGGGCGCACAGCTCCAGGATGTGCTCAGGAACGTCCACGTCGCCGACCCGGCGCCGGGCGGCCGTCAGCCGCTCCCGGGTGCGCGCGTCGTCCCGCCGGGCGGCCGCCAGCCATGCGGAGTCCTCACGTCCGAGTTCCTGCTCGAAGTCGAGCACGGTGCGCAGCAGCAGGTGCCGGGCGTTCGCGTCCAGTGTCTCGGCGGTGACCATCAGCCCGAAGCGGTCGAGCAGTTGGGGGCGCAGTCCGCCCTCTTCCGGGTTCATGGTGCCGACCAGCCCGAACGAGAGGTACTTGGCGGTGTCCAGCCCCTCGCGCTGCACGGACAGGACGCCGGTGGCGGCGACGTCCAGGATGATGTCGACGAGGTGGTCGTCGAGGAGGTTCACCTCGTCGACGTAGAGCAGTCCCTTGTCCGCCGCGTCCTCCAGCAGGCCGGGTTGCGGCCGGGGCTCGCCGCGCAGGAGCGCGTCCAGGTCCCAGCCGCCGACGACGCGGTCGTCGGTGGCGTTGATGGGCAGCGTGACCGGCAACTCGCCGTGCGCCATCAGGGCGAAGGCCCGCACGAGGGTCGACTTGGCGGTGCCGCGCGGTCCGGCCATGAGCACACCGCCGATGCGGGGGACGACGTGGTGGAGCTCCAGCGCCAGCTTCAGCTCGTCCTGGGCCACGACCCGGGAGTACGGCAGGATGCGCGGGCCCGGCAGGGCGCGGTTCACGAACCGGCCCCGTCGGCCGTGCCGGTCCCGTGGTCGTCGGGAGCGGGAGCGGGAACGGGGTGGGGCGTGGGCACGGGGGC
>NZ_JOGV01000024.1:0-93352 GCF_000721365.1 Streptomyces sp. NRRL F-5650
AGGGCCGCCCCCGGCCACCCGGCGGCACACCACGACACCACCACCGTCGCCCCCACCGACCGACCCGACACGCCCCCGGCACCCCGCACCCCCGGCGCGCGCCGCGAACGCCGTGCCGTCGGCGGGTCCCCGCGCCACGACGGAGCCCCCGTCACCACGCTCCGCCCACGGACGCGTCCCGCCACCCCGGCGGCCACCGCCCGCCGCTCCCCTGCACCCCTCACCCGCCCGGCACCGCACACCCCCGGCACACACCACGGACGCGACGCGGCCACCGGCCCCCACTCCCGCAGGGCCGCCCCCGGCCACCCGGCGGCACACCACGACACCACCACCGTCGCCCCCACCGACCGACCCGACACGCCCCCGGCACCCCGCACCCCCGGCGCGCGACAGCGTCGTCGCCGGACGCCTCGACGCGGCCTTCGCCGATGCCGGGGTCACCGGGTGGCTGCATGCCGTGGACATCGACTCGGGGGCGCAGGTCGGGACCCGTGCGGAGCAGCCGGTGTGCACGGCCAGTGTCCACAAGCTGTGTCTCCTGGTGACGCTGCACGAGCTGGCGGCGGCCGGGACGCTGGACCTCACCGAGCAGGTCGAGTGCCCGCCCGCCGGACGCACCCCGGGGCCGACGGGGCTCGCGGCCATGCTCGACCCGGTGCGGCTGTCGCTGCGCGACGCGGCGTTCCTGATGATGTCCGTCAGCGACAACACCGCCGCCGACCTGCTGCTTCGCCGGGTCGGCCTGGACGCCGTCAACCGCACCACGGCCCGGCTCGGCCTCACCCGGACGCGGGCGGTGTACGGCTTCGGCGAGATGCTGGGCACCATGCGCGAGGACGCCGGGCCCGACGGCGCCCGGGCACTGACCGACCCGCACGTCATCACCCGGCTGCGCGCCCTGGACCCGGCCCGCACCAACCGCAGCACCCCCCGGGACATGACCCGGCTGCTCGGCGCGGTGTGGCGGGACGAGGCCTGCCCGCCCGAGTACGGCGCCGCGATGCGCCGGATCATGGGGCTCCAGGTGTGGCCGCACCGCCTGGCCGCCGGCTTCCCCTTCGACGACGTGCACGTGGCCGGCAAGACCGGCAGCCTGCCCACCCTGCGCAACGAGGTGGGCGTCGTCGAGTACCCCGACGGCGGCCGCTACGCCGTGGCCGTCTTCACCCGCACCGCCCACACCGCGGCCGTGCTCCCGGCGGCGGACGCGGTGATCGGCACCGCCGCCCGGATCGCGGTGGACGCGTTGCGGGCCCCCTGAGGGAGCCCCTCCTGGGGCCCCCGGGCACGGCCCGCGTCAGGCCGCGTTGTCGCGCCAGCGCCCGCCGCTCGGCGCCGAGTCGAAGCGGGTCGACGCCGAGGCGTTGCCGCCGAAGTCGTTGCCGGAGACCCGGCCGCCCGTCCAGGTCGCCTCGGGGGCGATCCACACGGCGTGGACCTGGGTGCGGGGGTGCCCGTCGTCCCGGACGCGGTTGCCCTGCACGTACGGGTGGGTCACGGCGGCGGCCGCGGTGAGGCCGGCACGCGGGGCCGGGCAGTCCGGGAGGCGGTAGGCGGCGCCGGGGCCGGGGGTGCCGCCGGGCCAGGCGGTGCCGGCGCCGGGGCGCACCGGGGCGAGGGTCAGCTCGGTGGCGGTGTTGTCGACGACCACGGCGGTGACGTCGCCCCGCTCCGGTCCGGCGCCGACCGTCAGCTCCTTGCCGCGGTGGCCGCCCGGGAGCCAGTCGGCCCGCTCGTCGGTCAGGGACAGCGGCCCGCAGTGGACGCCCTCGCCGCCTCCGCCGGTCCGGGGCGCGGCGCGGCGGCCGTTGCCGCGGATCCGGTTGCCCAGGAACGCGGGCTCGTGCAGCGGTGCGTCGACGCGGACGCCGTCCAGCGCGTTGTCATGGATGTCGTTGGACTCCAGGACGATGTCCGTGGCGGGCTCCTGGTCGCCGCCGGCCAGGTTGTGCTCCCAGTAGCCGTACCGGCCGTTGTTGCTGATCCGGTTGCCGTGGAAGCCGTACGGCCCGGGAGTGTTGCCGAGCGCGATCCCGTCCCCCGCGTTGGCGTCGATCACGCAGCCCGTGACGAGGCCGCCGCGCCCGCCGACGTTCGTCGTGCCCTGCGCCGACACGTCGAACCCGGCGACGTGGTTGCCGAGCATGGTGCAGCCGGTGACGAGCAGGCCGTCGGCGCCCCAGTCGGAGATGCCGTAACGGTTGTCCTCGGTGTGGCAGGAGGTGATGCGGATGCCGCGCGGCGGGACCCAGTCGTCCTGCTGGAGCTCGAGGAAGATGCCGTTGGTGCCGTTGCCGCGCGCGGTGCAGTCCGTCACCGCGAGCCGTTCGACCGGCCCCCACCCGCCGACCCCGATCCCGATGCCCGCGCCGCCCATGTCCTCGCCGGGGTCCTGCCGCCCGCACCGCTCGGTCAGCACCCCCTCGACCACCGTGTCCTGGAGGAAGTCGCACCCGAAGCCGGTGGCGGCGGTGTCGTGGACGTACAGGTCGGTGAAGCGCCCGCGCAGCACGTACTGCAGACCCAGCCCCTTGGCCAGGACGTCGTACTCCTCGGTCCGCACCCGCAGGCCGTCGATCTCGAAGTGGGCGAAGGTGACGTCGGCGATGTGGTGCTCGCGCCCGGCGCCGTGCTGCGCGGTGGTGAACCAGGCCAGCGGCACCGGCTGCGCGGGCGCGCCGGGGTTGGACAGCTCGAAGCACGTGGCGCCGCGTCCGGCGCCGACCAGCGAGACCCCGCTGCGCCACAGGACCGGCCGGTCCCGGATCACGTACCGTCCGGCGGGCACGCGCACGGTGCGCGGCCGTCCGTCCGCGGCGGTGGCGTCGCCCAGCGCGTCCACCAGTTCCTGCAGGGCCGGCCGGTCGTCGGCGACACCGTCCCCGGTCAGGCCGTAGTCGTGCGCGTCGGCCGTCAGCGGCACGGTCATGGGTGCTCCTTCCACCGGTGACGCGGCCGGGACGGGGACCGAGGCCGGTGCCGCCCCGTGCGGCCCGGGTACCAGCCACCGGACCCTCCCAATCACGGGCAGCACAAGTCCGCACAAGTACGGACACATGAGGCGCTTTATGCCATATGGGGGTAGATAATCAGAACATGAGTACGGCAACGGATGTAGTGCTGGCCTCGGGCGAGGTCAAAGTGACGGTGGCCTTCATCATCGGGCTGGTGATCGCCGGCGCGTTGATCTGGGCCGTGCGCGCGGGCCTGCGGGTCATGGACCGGGAGCCCGGCCGCCCGCGTGCCGACGAACAGCCGCACCTCCCGGACACCGGCGCCGTCCACGAGGAGCGGGAGATACGGGAACCCGACGAGATCCCCCTCAACGAGGACGGGAGCCCGCGGCTCATGCCCTACCAACTGCACCACGCCGGCAGCCGCCGCGGCGACGACCAGCACCGGCGCCGCTGGTCGCCGGGGTCGAGCGGGTCCTTCGGCAGCGGTGGACCGGGCTGAGCCGCCGGGGCCGGGGTGCCACGGCGCACGGCAGGCACCGGCCGTGGGCTCCCGCGCGGGCCGGGTGAGGCGGCCGTGACCGGCGAGAGCACCGCGTCGCCCGGGACGAACGACACGGCCACGGGTGCGGATGCGGGTGAAGATGCGGGTGCGGGCGACGGCGCCCCCGCCGCCTTCACGGACGAGGACTACGCGGCCCGCATGGAGCGCACCGCGTACCAGGCCGCCGCCCTCGGGTTCGCCGGGGTGCTGGTCACCCCCGGCCCGGACCTGGTGTGGCTGTGCGGCTACCGGCCCACCGCCCCGGCCGAACGCCTCACCCTCCTAGTCCTCACGGCCAACGCACAACCCCGGCTGCTGGTGCCGGCACTCGACCGGCCGACCGCCGAGGCGGCCCCGGGCGCGGGCGCGCTGCGCGTCTTCGACTGGTGGGAGGGCCAGGACGCCTACGCCGCCGCGGCCGGGCTGCTGCGTCCGCACGGCCGCTACGCCGTCTCCGACGCGACCTGGGCACTGCACCTGCTCTGCCTCCAGAAGTCCCTCCCGCTCGCCGCCTACCAGCCGCTGTCCGCCGTCCTGCCCATGCGGCGCGCGGTGAAGGACGAGCACGAGGTGGCCCGGCTGGCGGCCGCGGCAGCGACGGCGGACGCCGCGTACGAGGAGGTGCTGGGGCTGCGCTTCGCCGGGCGCAGCGAACGCGAGCTGGCCGCCGACCTGGCCGGGCTGCTGCGCGGGCCCGGCCGCAGCCGGGTCGACTTCACGGTCGTCGGCGCCGGACCCCACGGGGCCGACCCGCACCACCGGCCCGGCGACCGGATCGTCGAGGACGGCGACATGGTCGTCCTGGACTTCGGCGGCCTGCGCGACGGCTACGGCTTCGACATCGCCCGCACCGTCCACGTCGGGGAGCCGACGGACGAGGAACGCCGGGTCCACGAGACCGTACGGGCCGCGCAGCGGTCGGCGTTCGCGGCGGTGCGGCCCGGGGTGTCCTGCCAGGAGGTCGACCGGGCGGCCCGCGCGGTGCTGGAGGAGGCCGGACACGCCGGGCACGGCGCGCACCGCACCGGACACGGCGTCGGCGTCACCACCCACGAGCCGCCCTGTCTGGCGGAGGGCGAGGAACAGCCGCTCGAACCCGGCATGTGCTTCGCCATAGAGCCCGGCATCCACCTCCCGGACCGCTTCGGCGTCCGCATCGAGGACGTCGTGACCTGCACGGAGGACGGTGGCCGGCGGCTCAACACCGCCTCGCACGAGCTGGTGGTCGTCCACTGATCCGACGGACTGGTCCGGGCTCGTCCGTGATCGTCCGGGTTCGTCCGGGCTCGTTTGGGCTCGTTCGGGCTCGTCCGGGCCAGGGGGACCGCGCGGAGTCCGCGTAAGGTCACCGGCACCCCGCCCACCGTAAGGAGCCCCGCCGTGACGTCCCCCTCCGAATCCGACCAGCAGCAGCCCGTCCCGGTGATCATCGACTGCGACACCGGCGTCGACGACGCCCTGGCCCTGCTGCTGGCGGTCCGCCACCCGCGCCTCGACCTGCGCGCGGTCACCTGCGTGGCCGGGAACACCGACGTGGCGGGCGTCGTGCGCAACACGCTGACCGTGCTGGAGCGGGCCGGCGCGCCGGACGTCCCCGTCGCCCGGGGTGCCGAGCGGCCGCTGATCGAGGGCGTGCGCACGGCGCGGCACGTGCACGGCGCCGACGGCATGGGCGACCTCGGACTGCCCGCCCCCACCCGCGCCCCCGCCGACGTGGACGCGGTGACGCTGCTGCGCCGGGAGATCCTCGCCTCACCGCGCCCGGTCACGCTCGTCCCCACCGCGCCGCTGACCAACATCGCCCTGCTGCTGCGCACCCACCCGGAGGTCACCGGCAACATCGAGCGGATCGTGTTCATGGGCGGCGCGGTGGCCACCGGGAACGCGACGCCGGTCGCCGAGTTCAACGTGTGGCACGACCCCGAGGCGGCCGCGATCCTGCTCACGGCCGGGGTGCCGATCACGATGTACGGGCTGGACGTCTTCGAGCGGGTGATCGTGCCCGGCGCGCACGTACGGCGGCTGCGCGCGAGCGCCGAACCCGGCACCCGGCTCGCCGGCGACCTGCTCGCCCACCGCGGCCCGGCCACCGACGCGTCCGACCCGGGCGGCGGGCTCGGCGACGCGGGCGCGGTCTGCGCGGTGATCGACCCGGAGGGCCTGACCACGCGGCGGCTGCCCGTCGAGGTGTCCCTCGCCCCCGGTCCGGCACGCGGTCAGACGCTCGTCGACCGGCGCCTGCGCGCCGGCGAGTCCGAGCTGCACGAGGGCGTGCGCGAACAGCCGCTGGTCGACGTGGCGTTGGACGTGGACGTGGCCCGTTACGTGGAGCTGTACCTCGGGGCGGTCGAGCGCACGGAGGCACAGCCCCCGGCGCGTCGCGGGCGCACGGGTTCGCTTTTCGGGTGATCTGGACAGACGTACCTGATCAGATCGGTTCCCGTCGCCCGCACGTACCGACTCGGCATCTCGAAGGAGGCCGCGTGACCGTACGCAGCACCCCCAGCGCCGCCAGCACCCCCGACCTGTCGTCCCAGGACCCCAACTGGTGGCGGCAGGCCGTCATCTACCAGGTCTACCCCCGCAGCTTCGCCGACGCCGACGGCGACGGGCTCGGAGACCTGCGGGGTGTCACCCAGCGCCTGGCCCACCTGGCCGCGCTCGGCGTCGACGCCCTGTGGCTGAGCCCGTTCTACCCCTCCGAACTCGCCGACGGCGGCTACGACGTCGACGACTACCGCGACGTCGACCCGCGGCTGGGCACGCTGGACGACTTCGACGCGATGGCCGCCGAGGCGCACCGGCTGGGCCTGAAGGTGATCGTCGACCTGGTGCCCAACCACACCTCGCACCGCCACGCGTGGTTCCGCGAGGCGCTGCGGGCGGGCCCGGGTTCGGCGGCCCGCGACCGCTACGTCTTCCGGGACGGCCGGGGCGAGCACGGGGAACTGCCGCCCACCGACTGGCAGTCCGTCTTCGGCGGCAGCGCCTGGGAGCGGGTGCCCGACGGACAGTGGTACCTGCACCTGTTCGCACCCCAGCAGCCGGACCTCAACTGGGAGAACGAGCAGGTCCGCGCCGACTTCCGCACCACGCTGCGGTTCTGGTGCGACCGGGGCGTCGACGGCTTCCGCGTCGACGTGGCGCACGCGCTGGTCAAGGACCTGACCGAGCCGCTGCGCGACCTCGGCGCCCCCGAACTGAGCGGCGAGGCGGCCCTGTCCCGGTTCGCGCCGGGCACCCACCCCTTCTACGACCGCGACGACGTCCACGAGGTCTACCGCGACTGGCGCAAGATCCTCGACTCCTACACCCCGCCCCGCACCGCGGTCGCCGAGGCATGGGTCCCGGGTGCCCGGCGCGTGCTGTACGCCCGCCCGGACGAACTCGGCCAGGCCTTCAACTTCGAGTACCTGCAGACCGGGTGGGACGCCGCCGAGCTGCGCGAAGTGATCACCGGCTCGCTGGCCGACGCGCGGGCCGCCGGCGCCTCGGCGACCTGGGTGCTGTCCAACCACGACGTCGTCCGCCACGCCACCCGCCTCGTGCTGCCGCCGGGCACCGACACCGACGCCTGGCTGCTGTCCGGCGGCCACGCGCCCGCCGTCGACACGGCGGCCGGGCTGCGGCGGGCCCGCGCGGCGACGCTGCTGATGCTGGCGCTGCCCGGCTCTGCCTACCTCTACCAGGGCGAGGAACTGGGACTGCCCGAAGTGGCCGACCTGCCCACCGAGGTACTCCAGGACCCGATCTGGGAGCAGACCGGGCACGTCCGCAAGGGCCGCGACGGCTGCCGGGTGCCGCTGCCGTGGACGGTGGACGGGCCGTCGTACGGCTTCGGCGCGGGCGCGGCATGGCTGCCGCAGCCACCGTCCTTCGCCCGGTACGCCGTCCAGGCCCAGGACGGGGTGGCGGGCTCGACGCTGGAGCTGTACCGCACGGCCCTGCGCCTGCGCCGCAAGCTGCTCGACGGCGAGGAACTGACCTGGTCGGACGAGGTTCCGGCGGGGGTGCTGCGGTTCGACCGCTCGGACGGCTGGCGCTGCGTCACCAACCTCTCCGCCCGGACGGTCGACCTGCCGGCCGGCGAGGTCCTGCTGAGCAGCGCGCCCCTGGAGGACGGCCGGCTGGGCCCGGACACGACGGTGTGGCTGGGCCTGTGACGGTCCCGCCCCCTTGACCCGGACAGCCGTGCGCGCCGGCGGCGGGGCGTGAACGGCGGTGCCGTGAAGACGCGGCAGCCGCAGTCGCCCCGCCCGGCACCACCGACGGCACGGCCCCATCGGTGAGGAACGCCCCGGTGCCCACCACGCCCCGGGGCACGGGCCGATGGCCGGAACGGGCCCGAGCCCACCGCTGATGCGCCGGAACCCAGCACGACCGGACCGCCCGCCCCGCCCGGTGGCACGGCACCGGCGATCAGAAACAGCCCCGGCAGCCACCGCACCCCGGGCACGGGCGCACAGCCGGGACAGGCCCGCCCCCAGCGCTGACGCGCCGGAACCCAGCACGACCGGACCGCGCCCCCGCTGGCCCCGGCACGCCGACCGGCGGCACGGCACCGGCGGTCGGGCATGGCCCCTACAGCGGCGGTGCCGCCGGTGCCGGTCCCAGGGTGGTCGTGCCCGGGGCGGTGCGGTGGCCGAGGCCGGTGCGGTAGGCGTCCAGGGCCGCCTCGACGCGGCCGGTGCGGCGCAGCAGGTCGCCGAGGAGCCGGCACAGGTCGGCGAGGTCACCGGCCGCCCCGGCCCGCTCCAGCAGGCTCAGCGCGCGGACGTAGTGCTCCTCGGCGGCCTCGGTGTCCCGGGCGTCCTCGGCGATGATGCCGAGCAGCCGGTGCGCGCCCGCCGCGTGCACGGCGCCGCGCTCGGAGGAGAGGTCGTCGAGGACGCCGTGCAACAGCTCCGCGGCCTCCTGCGACTTGCCCCGCCGGTGCAGCACGTCCGCCAGCTCGACGGCGACCTGGCTGCTGTAGAGGGCGGCGCGGCTGGCCGACAGCATGCCGAGGGCCTCGCGCATCTCCGCCTCGGCACGCCGGAGTTCGCCCTGCTGCGCACAGACGTACCCCCGCATCCAGTGGCAGTTGGCCAGCTCGGTGCGCAGTTGCAGCGTCCGGTACAGCTCGGCGGCCTTGGCGAGCGAGGCGTCGGCGTCGGCGAGGCGGCCCTCGGCGAGCAGGGTGCGGGCGACCGACCGGTGCATGTGGGCCACCAGCGCGGGATCACCGGCGCTGGGGGCCAGGGAGAGGGCGAGTTCGGCCGCCTGGGCGGCGCGCGCGTGGGCGCCCATGTCCATGTACGGGCCGATCGAGCTGGCGTACAGCAGCAGCAGCGCGTCCGGATCGTGCAGGCCACCGCGGTTCAGCTCGTCGAGGGTGGACTCCAGCAGGTAGACGGCGTACCGCAGTTCACCGGCGAGGTAGTGGGACAGGGCGCGTCCGCGTACGGCGGGGACGCGGGCGGGCAGCGGGGCGCCGGCGTCGGCGAGGCACTGCTCGGCCCGCTCGAAGTACTGGCGTCCGGCGACCAGTTCACCTGTCTCCACCGCGCACTCCCCGAGCCCGAGCAGCGCGGCGGCCCGCTCCTCGGCCAGCTCGTACGCCTCGGCCTCGGCGAGCAGCTCGGCGTACTGCCCGGCGGCCTGTTCGGCGCCCTCGGCGGCGAGGGTGCGCTGCGCGCCGGTCAGCCGCAGGCGCAGGTCGGTGGCGAGGTGGGCGGGGCGTCCGGTGGCCAGCTCCTCGTAGCCGACGCCGAGTCGCTCGGCGAGGTAGCGCAGGGCCTCCTCGGAGGGGCGGACGCGGCCGGCCTCCAGGGTGGAGATGTACGCGGGCGTGTAGGCCGGCTCCGCGAGCTGGCGCTGGGTCAGCCCGCGCTCGGCGCGCAGCCGCTGCACCCGGCGTCCGACGGCGTTTCGGTCGTCACGATCCCCCACTGCCAACTCCCCATGACGCTCTTGCCGTTCGGCTCGGACGGCTCTAGGTTAAACGGCGTATTAAGTGCGCTTAACCGTGCTTGACACAAGCCCCTGATCCCACCGAGGACACCGTGCCCGTACGCACCCGCACCGCCGAACGCTACGCCAGGGCCGCCGCCGCCGGCGTCGTCACCGTGGCCGCTCTGCTGCTGGCCGCCAACGCGGCCCCGGCGGACGCGGAACCGCGCTCTTCCTCCCCGGCACAGGTGTCCGGCACCGCCCCCGCCCAGGACGGCCTGGCGACCGCGGCCCGCTAGGGCGCGGAGGGGCCCGGTCCCGGTGCCGCGGCTCAGCCCTGGGTCTGCAAGCGGCTCAGTTCGCGCCGTACGTGGTCCAGGGCGCCCTCGCGGCGACCCGGCACCCGGCCGCGCAACGCCGCGAGCGGCGGGCCCAGTTCGCGGGCGCTCACGGCGTCGCGGATGCGTCCCCACTGGTGGTGGGCCCGGTCGACGGCCGCCTCCACGGCGGGCGCCTGCGGGGGCTGCCCGGCGCCGAGCCGGACCTCGGCCACCGCCAGCCAGGCCCGGCAGCTTCGCACCGGGTCCCCGGCGAACATCGCCAGGTCGGCCCGGACCTCCGTCCAGTGCAGGGCGTCCTCGGAGGCGGGCCCGTGGGCGTGGGCCGCGGCCCGCTCGTGCCGGGCGGCGAGCGCGTCGGCGTCCCCGTGCCGCCCGGAGCGCACGGCGGCGGCGATGACGGCGTGCGGGTCGCCCGCCACCGGCCCCGGCGCCGTCAGCACCAGGTCCGCACCGGCCGCCGCACCTGCGGCCGCGGCGTCGGCGGCGGCCCGGGCCAGCGCCTGCTGGTGCAGCTCGTCCGGCGGCGGCCGGTGCCCGCTGCGCAGGATCGTCGCAACGCCCCGCATGTACGCCGGTACGGCCACCGTCCGCCGGGCGGGCGGCGGCGCGACACGGCCGTAGACGGCGTTGTTGCGCCCGCAGTCCAGCGGTCTGGTCCGCAGCCACTGCCAGGTCTCGTGGTCGGCGTGCAGGTCGAGCAGCAGCGTCGTCGCGCCGCTCGGCCGCAGCCGCAGCTCCTCGCGGATCCAGTGCCAGGGCAGGGCGGTGTAGCGGACGTTCGCGGGGGTCGTGCGGGCCAGCGCCAGGTGCGGCAGGCGCTGGCGCCGATCGAGCTGGAGCTGCCCGGCGACGTAGACGGTGAGCGGTCCGGGGGCCGCCGCCGCGGCCCGCAGCCGGGTGAGGACGGCCTGCGGCTCCAGCGGGTCCGCCAGCTCGACGACGTTGGCCGTGTCCGCGCCGGAGAGCACGGCGGGCGGCACGGCCGCGAGCACGGGGAGCACGGAGGCGGCGTCCACCAGGCACCCGCGGCCCACGGGCGCCGCCGCGAGCAGCAGCACGGTTCCGGGCATGGCCCCTCCCCTGTCGAGCAGTGCCGGGCACTGTCCTCACCGGTCGATCACGTACGGCAGCACGGTAACCGCTGCGGCCGCGGGGCGGGGCACTCACGCGTCGCCGGGCTCCTCCCGCCGCGGCCCGCGCCGCCGTACCGCGAAGACGGTGGTGTCGTCGGACAGCCGCCCCCGGCAGTGGCGCAGCGTCCCGTCCCGGACGAGGGCGACCAGGCGCGCGGGCGCGGCGTACCGGTCGTCGGCGGCGAGGGCACGGGCGATGTCGCCGGCCGGGCGGTAGAAGCCCCCGGCCGGGTCCCGGGCCTCGGTCACCCCGTCGGTGACCACCAGCAGCGTCTCGTCCGCGGCCAGCGGCAGCCGGCGCACGGGCGGTACCGCGTCCGGCCCGCCCGGCAGGAGCTCGGCCATGCCCAGGGGCAGCCCGCCCGCGACCGGCAGGACGCGCACGCCGCCGGGCCCGACCGCCATCGGGGGCTCGTGGCCGAAGACCACGGCCTCCACCGTGTCCGGCAGGCCGGGGGAGAAGCCGATCAGCACGGCGGTGGCGAACCGGTCGCCGTCGGACCGGCCGAGGGCCGCGGTGTGCCCGCGGTGGCGCACCATGCGGGTCTCCAGGCGCTCGGCGACCGTCGCGAGGTCCGGCTCGTGGTAGGCGGCCTCGCGGAAGGTGCCGAGCAGCGCGGCGGCCGTCTCCACCGCGCCCAGGCCCTTGCCCTGCACGTCGCCGACGAGGACCCGGGTGCCGTGCGGTCCGGGCTGGATGTCGTAGAAGTCGCCGCCCACGCGGGCCTCGCTGTCCGCGGGGAGGTAGACGGCGGCGTGGTCGAGCCCCCCGAAGCCCGCCGGGAGCGGACGCAGCACGGTACGGCGGGTGGTGTCGGCGATGTCCCGCATGTGCAGCATGCGCCGCTCGCCGCCGACGCGGAACGCGGCGGCGACCACGGCGATACTCCCGCCGAGCACGACGAGGACCAGACCCGGCAGCCCCGTCTCGTCACGGTGCTGCCAGACGGTGTCGGCCATGACGTAGACGACGAGCGAGAGCACGGCGAGGACGGCCGTCCCCCGCACCCCGCAGATCGCGGCGGCGACCCCCGGCACCAGCACCGTCCAGGAGATGATCTCGAACGCGCCGGTGGCGACGTCGCCCGCGGCGATGCCCACGAGCAGGAGCAGCGGGAACAGCCAGGCGACCGTGCGGCCGCGCACGCTGAGGAGCTCGTGCCGGGACACGGCGTCCCCCTGACCGGCGGCGTGCACGAGCCGGCCGAGCGGCCGCCACCGGGCGCGCAACGGACTGCGGACGCGACCCCTCACGGGCCTCAGCGAAACACGCCCCCGCCCGCCCCGCATCCCGACTTGCCGCCCGGGGCACCCCGGTGTGCCCTGGTAGACGGGGGCAGGGCAGACGGGGCGACGAGGCAGAGGAGTGCTCTCATGGCTCACGCGGTACCCACACCCGGAACGACCGCCGGCACCCGCACCGGCACGGGCCCGACCGGGCCGGTGCGGCGCACGACGCCCGACGTCCTGGGCCCGAGGACCCACCTGCTGGTGAAGTGGGGGCTGCCCGTCGTGACGGCCCTGGTCTACGGCTACTGGGTCGCGTCCGTCCGCCGCCACGGCGGGCCCATCACCGGCTGGAACCTGCTGACCGGCTTCATGTCGGCGCTCGCGTTCGTCATCCTGTACTTCGCCCTCCGCGCGGTGACCCGGCGCCTGCCGCCCGAGATCCACGCGGCACTGTGGGGGGCGTTCGCGGGCTGCGCGCTGGGGTTCATCTACTCCGGCAGCGGCGTGGCCATGTTCACGTCGATCCTGGCGTCCCTGCTGCTGGCGGGGGCGGTGACGGCCGGGCTCGTCTACCACTACTACACGCGCCGGGACCCGGGGCGAGCCGGGCGCTCCCGCACCACCTGACCGGCTCGTCCCGGGCGGCCATATGCAGTCACGCCGGTCGCCCCGGACCGGCCCGGGGGTTTGGCTGAGAGCGTGTCCGCACGCCTGCGGGGCGCCCTGTCGGCCGCCCTGATCGCCCTGGCCTGCCTGCTCGCGCCGTGCGCGACGCTGGCGGGCTGGTCGGTGTACGCGCTGGCCGACACCGGCCGGTACGTCGCCGCCGTGGCACCGCTCGCCGACGACCCCGACGTACGGGACGCGGCGGCCGACACCCTGGGCGCCGGGTTCGCCGGCATCGTCGACGAGGTCACGGCCGGCCCCGTCAACGGCACCGTGCGGCTCTTCGTGCGGGACGCGGCCCGGTCGTTCACCCGGACGGAGGCCTTCCACGAGGGCTGGGACGAGGCCAACCGCACCGTCCACGCCGCCGTGCTGCGCGCCCTGCGGGACCACGCGGCGGCCGGACACCCGGTCACCGTCGACCTGGCCCCCGTCACCGAACGCGTGCGGGACCGGCTCGCCGAGGACCACGTGCCCTTCGCCCGGCGCATCCCGGTCCGGCACACCGCGGTCACCCTGCTCACGGCCCCCGAGGCGGACCGGCTCCGGGAGGGCTACCGCATGCTCGACGTCGCCGCCCTCTGGCTGCCACTGGCGGCCGTCGTCTTCGCGGTCGGCGGCATCGCCGTAGCCGCCCGCCGCCGCCGGGCCCTCGCGGCCGCCGGCCTCGGCACCGCCCTCGGCGGGGCGCTGCTCGCCCTCGCCGTCGTGCTCGGCCGCCGGCTCACCGTCGCCGAACTCCCCGGCCCGGTGGACGGCCCCGCCGCGGGCGCCGTGTACGACGCCCTCACCGAGACCCTGCGCACCGTCTCCTGGGTCCTGGTCGCCCTCGGCCTCACGGTCGCGCTGGCCGCCTGGCTCACCGGCCGGCACCGGCGCCCTCGGCGCCGCTCCCCGGAGCAGCCCGTCACCGGGCCGGCGCCGCCCCGGCCGACGCGCACCGGCCCCTGAATCCCGTGGCGGGGCCCGAAACCCGACGGCTACGCTCCCCGACCATGACGCAGACCATCCCCGGGACCCGGACGACGACCCTGTGGCGCCCCACGGGCCCCGAGGAACTCGCGCTCGTCGAGGCCTCCGGCTGGACGGCCTGGCCGCCGCGCCTGCCCGAGCAGCCGATCTTCTACCCGGTCCTCAACGAGGACTACGCGGTCCGCATCGCCCGCGACTGGAACGTCCCCGCCTCCGGCTCCGGCTACGTCACCCGCTTCGAGGTCGACGCGGAGTTCCTGGAGCGCTACCCGGTCCGCCGGGCCGGCGGCGAGACGATCCTCGAGCTGTGGGTGCCGGCGGAGGAACTGGCGGAGTTCAACCGGCACATCGTCGGCCGCATCGAGGTCGTACGGGAGTTCCACGCGCGGGCGTAGAACTCCCGTCCGCCCCGGCGCCGCCCGGGTCGGCTCAGACGCCGATGTCGCGGCCGTCCGCGCGCCACACCGCGACGACGGCCGGACGCACGATCTTCCCCGGCCCGTCGGGCCAGGTGCTGGCGGGCTGCTCCACGGAGGCGCCGTCGACCTCTCCCGGGTGCTGCACCGCGACCAGCACCCGCCGGTCCTGGACGAGCGGTCCACAGGTCTCGGCGCCGGTCGGCACGGTCAGGAACTGCTTCAGCTCACCGCGCCGGTCGCCCTTGGTCGCGACGCCGAAGAGCCCGTCGTGGCTGCCGAGCGCGTTGCCGTCGGTGGAGATCCACAGGTTGCCGTGGTCGTCGAAGGCGACGTTGTCCGGGCAGGAGATCGGGCTGACCCGGTCCTTGGGGAAGCCCGCGAAGTACGTCGCCGGGTCCTCCGGATCACCGGCGACCAGGAACAGCGACCAGGCGAACGCGGTGGCGTCGGCCCGGTTCCGGTGCTCGGTCAGCTCCAGGATGTGCCCGTGCTTGTTGGAGTTGCGCGGGTTGGCCTCGTCGGGGCCGGCGTAACCGGCCTTGCCCCGGTTGGAGTTGTTGGTGAGGGCGACGTACACCTTGCCGGTGACCGGCGACGGCTCGATGTCCTCGGGACGGTCCATCTTGGTCGCGCCGACCTTGTCCCCGGCCAGCCGCGTGAAGACGCACACCTCCTCGGCGCTCATCCCCTCCACGTGCGAGACGGCACCGCGCTCGGTGGCGGTGACCAGCGGGATCCACGTCCCGGAGCCGTCGAACTCGCCGTCGGCCGGCAGGGTGCCCGTCCCGTCGATCTCGGTCGCCGGGGAGTCGCCGGTGAGCCTGGCGACGTACAGGGTGCCCTCGTCGAGCAGCGAGAGGTTGTGCTCGCGCGCCCAGCGGGAGTTGCCCTGCCGCATCCGCTTGCTGCCGACGAACTTGTAGAAGTAGTCGAACCGCTCGTCGTCGCCGGTGTAGACGACCGGACGCCCGTCCTGCGTCAGCCGCACGGTCGCGGCCTCGTGCTTGAACCGGCCGAGCAGCGTGTGCTTGCGCGGCGTGGAGTCGGGGTCGTACGGGTCCAGCTCGACGACGTACCCGAACCGGTGCACCTCGTTCGGCTCCTGCGCCACGTCGAAGCGCTTGTCGAACCGCTCCCACTTGCGCTCGGTGGCCCCGGTCCCGACCCCGTACCGCTTGTCGGTGGCGCTGGAGGCGTTGGCGAAGTACTGGTTGAAGTTCTCCTCGCCGTGCAGCGTCGTGCCCCACGGGGTGGTGCCGCCGGAGCAGTTGTTGAGGGTGCCGAGCACCTTGCGCCCGCTGCGGTCGGCGGAGGTCTTCACCAGGTCGGACCCGGCGGCGGGCCCGGTCAGCCGGAACTCGGTGGTGGCGGTGACCCGGCGGTTGAGCCGGTGCCGGGGGACGGCCGTGAGCCGGCCGTTCTTCTTCTCCTCCTCGACGGCGACGACGGACAGCCCGTGCGCGGCCCAGGCGGTCTCGACCTGCTCGCGCGTCGGGTTCTCGGGGTCGTAGCCGCGGAACATGAGCACCTCGTCGGTGTACTCGTGGTTCGCGACGAGGAGCTGACGGCCGTGCTCGCCGCGCAGCGGCAGCAGCGCGAGGAAGTCGTTGTTGTAACCGAACTGCCCCGCCTGCGCCTTGGCGCTCTGCTTCTCCGGGTCGAAGGCCGGCGCCCCGCGCAGAATGGGTTCACCCCAACGGATGACGACGTTCTGCCGGTACCCCTCCGGAACGGTCACGGTGTCGTCGGTGTTGGGAGCCACCGGCGCGAACCGCAGCCCCCGCGCACCGGACGCCTTGGAGGGCCCGCCGTGGCCCTTTCCGGCCGCGGGCGCGGCCTGCGCCGACGGCGCCCCCGCCACGCCCGCCGCCCCGGCGCCCGCCGCGGCGACGGTCACGACGGCGGCGGCCCGCATCATGGAACGGCGGCTGAGCGCACCGGCGATGACGTCACCGACGTACTCGTTGCCGCTGGTGTTCGGCACCTCGTGGAAGCAGGCGTCGCCACACCGGAAACGGCAGGTCATCGCGGACCGGCCGCCGGGGTGCGAACCGGACGGCGTTCCGATCAACGGCAGGAGCTTGCGCACTGTGTTCTCCCCTTGAGAATCCCTGGATGCCCTGGTGTCAGCGCGACCGTAGGCGCGCATGCGTGCGGGGACCGGGCATCGCGGTGAACGGAGGGTGAACCCGCGGAATCCTCGGGGGTCCTACGACGACGTCTCGATCCGGCCTTGACGCGTCACCGCTCGCATGTCAGACCCTGCACAAGATCACAAGCCGGGACCGCTAACCTTACGTGTCCGTCCTGGCCAGGGATTGACGGCACCAACTCACTCGAAGGGTTGCGCACATGGGCATTCTCACTCTCCTGCGGAACGCGTTCGGCCGGTCACGCAAAGAACGGGCCGCCCAGGCGGAGGGTGCGACGCAGGAGGCGGCACCGCCGGCCGTCGAGCCGGAGCCGAAGCTCCCGTCCCAGCCCGCCGCATCCCCGGAGCCGGCGGCCGAGTCCGCCCCGGCCGAGCCGGAGACCTCCCGGATCCCCGAGCCCCGCTCGGAACCCGCCCCCGACGAGCACGACCTCGTCAAGGCCGCCTTCACCAACGTCACGGTCCCCAGGCCCACGGAGCCGACGGCACCGACGGAGGCCAAGCAACCCCCGACCCCGGCCCCGGAGCCGACCCCGGCCTCCGAGCCGGAGACGACCCCCGAGCCAGCGGCAACGGCCCCTCATCCCGAGGCGACCCCCGAGCCGAAGCCGGAGGCCAAGGCGGAGCCGGAAGCCAAGCCGGAACCTGAACCGGAGCCCGAAGCCAAGCCCGAGCCCGAGCCCGAACCGGCCCCGGAACCCGCAGCCGCCGACGGCCAGGAAGCCCCACAGGGGCCACCCGCACCGGACAACGAAACCAGCACGGGCGGTGCGGGTGGGAACACCGACGCCGAAGGCGAAGCCGAGGCGCCCACAACAGCCGGCCCGCCGGAAGCACCCCGTGGGAACAGCGACGCCGAAGGCGCAGCCGAGGCGCCGAAACCCGCGACGACCGCCACCCGGCTCCGCCACCGCGCCCCCGCCCTCACCACCGCCTACAAGGCCGCCGGCACCACCCTCAAGAAGCACGGCCTCACCGGCACCCGCGCCCGGGTCCACCTCGTCCTCGACCGCTCCGCCTCCATGCGCCCGTACTACAAGGACGGCTCCGCCCAGGCCCTCGCCGAGCAGACCCTCGCCCTCGCGGCGCACCTCGACCCCGAGGCCACGGTCCACGTCACGTTCTTCTCCACGGAGGTGGACGGCACCGGCGAGCTGACCCTCACCGGCCACGAGAACAGGATCGACGAGCTGCACGCGGCGCTGGGCCGCATGGGCCGCACCAGCTACCACGCCGCCGTGGAGGCCGTCCTCGCCCACCACACCGAGAACGACGCCCCCGGCACCCCCGTCCTGGTGGTCTTCCAGACCGACGGCGCCCCCGACGCCAAGACCCCCGCCACCCAGGCCCTCACCAAGGCGGCCCAGGACCACCCGAACGTCCACTTCTCCTTCGTCGCCTTCGGCGACCCCGAGAACAAGGCCTTCGACTACCTCCGCAAGCTCAAGACGGGCAACGCCTCCCACTTCCTGGCCGGCGAGACCCCGAAGGAGCTGACCGACAAGGAGCTGTACGAGGGCGTCCTGTCCGCCTGGCGCCCGTAGCCGGGCCCAGCAGCCGCACGCACGTCCCTCGGGGGGGTGGACGAAGGGGAGCCCCCCCGTCCACCCCCCGAAACGCGTGTGAGCCGACCTGCACGGGCCCAGTAGGATTTCGACCATGGCGGCCACTGGATCAGAGAAGCAGGGGGCGAAGGCGTACTACGTCTCGACCCCCATCTACTACGTCAACGACGCTCCTCACCTGGGCCACGCCTATACGACCGTCGCAGGCGACGTGCTCTCCCGCTGGCACCGCCAGCGCGGCGAGAAGGTGTGGTACCTCACCGGCACGGACGAGCACGGTCAGAAGATCATGCGCACGGCCGAGGCGAACGGGGTCACCCCGCAGGCCTGGGCCGACAAGCTCGTCACGGAGTCGTGGAAGCCCCTGTGGGAGCACCTCGACATCGCGAACGACGACTTCATCCGCACCACGCAGAAGCGGCACACCGACCGCGTCCAGGAGTTCGTGCAGGACCTGTACGACAAGGGCGAGATCTACAAGGGCGGCTACGAGGGCCCGTACTGCGTGGGCTGCGAGGAGTACAAGCTCCCCGGCGAGCTGCTCGACGGCGAGGGCGTGTACGAGGGCCAGAAGCTGTGCCCCATCCACAAGAAGCCGGTGGAGATCCTCAGCGAGGAGAACTACTTCTTCAAGCTGAGCGAGTACAGCGAGAAGCTGCTCGCGCACTACGAGGCCAACCCGGGCTTCATCCAGCCCGAGTCCGCGCGCAACGAGGTCGTGAACTTCGTCCGCCAGGGCCTGCAGGACCTCTCCATCTCCCGTTCGACCTTCGACTGGGGCGTGCCGGTCCCCTGGGACGACAAGCACGTCATCTACGTCTGGGTCGACGCCCTGCTGAACTACGCCACGGCGGTCGGCTACAACGAGGACCCGGCGCGCTTCGAGTCGACGTTCCCGGCCGACGTGCACCTGGTCGGCAAGGACATCCTCCGCTTCCACGCGATCATCTGGCCGGCCATGCTGATGGCGCAGGGCCTGCCCCTGCCCGGGAAGATCGCGGCCAACGGCTGGCTGATGGTCGGCGGCGAGAAGATGTCGAAGTCCAACCTGACCGGCATCAAGCCGCAGGACCTGACCACCCACTTCGGCGTGGACGCGTACCGCTGGTACTTCCTGCGCGCGATCGCGTTCGGCCAGGACGGCAGCTTCTCCTGGGAGGACTTCTCCGCCCGCTACACCAGCGAGCTGGCCAACGACTACGGCAACCTCGCCTCCCGCGTGGCGGCCATGGTCAACAAGTACTTCGGCGGCGAGCTGCCGGCCGCGACGGCCGACGGGGACGCGGAGAAGGCGATCCACGACGGCCTGACCAGGGCGGTCGCGGAGGCCGACCGGAAGATCGGCGAGGAGCTGGACTTCCAGGGCGGCATCCTGGCGGTCTTCGACTTCGTCAAGCAGGTCAACGGCTACATCACCGAGCAGGAGCCCTGGAAGGTCGCCAAGGACGACTCCCCGGAGGGCAGGGCCCGCCTGGCCACGATCCTCTACACGGCCGCGGAGTCCCTGCGCGCGGTGGCGGTCCTGCTCAACCCGGTCATGCCGGACACCTCCCGCAAGCTCTGGGACTCCCTGGGCGCCGAGGCATCCCTGGGCGCCCTGGCGGACCAGCGGGTCCAGGACGCCGCGCAATGGGGCCGCCTCCCCGCCGGCGTCACGGTCACCAAGGGCGCGGTGCTCTTCCCGCGCCTCGAGGAGAAGCCGAGCGCGTAGTCACCTGTGCCGCGCGTACCGAGGCCCGGGAGCATCGTGCTCCCGGGCCTTCGCGCTGGGCGTCCGTCGGGTGGAACGGACACGGGTGGGTATAGGACGGTGGACGGCAGGCCAACGGGTGGGGGCTATGGGGGAACCGGGACAGGCGCGTCCGGACACGACTGCGGACACCGCCGCGGACACGGACGCGGACACCAACACCGCCGCGATCCGCAACGAACTGGCGCTGGAGCGCTACCGGTACGTGCTGCAGCAGATCCAGGCCGTGAACGAGAACGCACACCGCTTCCTCGCCCTCTACCAGACCCTGGCCACCGGCCTGGTCACCGCGGCGCTCGCGCTCTTCGTCGGGTACCGCAAGTGGGAGCTGGCGGCGGCCACCGCCCGGGGCGGGGTGATCGGTCTGCTGACGCTGACCACGGTGGTGGCCGCCTTCACCGCCACGCTGATCGTGGTGGGCGCCGTCGCCTGGCTCGACTACCGCCACGAGGAGTGCGACATCACCGACGAGTTCGTCGGACCGGGCTTCCGCAAACGTCCCCGCCCCGGCAACTACCTGCGCTGGTACGAGACGTACGTGGTGCTCTTCATCCTCGTGTCGGTGATCACCATGTGGGTGCTCGCCGCCCTGTTCCTCCTGCCCGGGATGAGGTGAGCGTCCCCCGTGACCGAGCACGTCCACATGAGCACGCCCCTGTGGCAGAAGACCCTGGCCGCCCGTCCGGGCGCCGACCCGCACTCCGGGCAGCGGGAGCGGCTGCGCACGTCGTACACCGAGCTGCGGCGCAAGGCGGGCGTCCTCCTGGAGGAGAACGCCCGGAGCATGCCCGACTTCACCGTGCACGACATCAGCCACGTGGACGCGCTGTGGGAGACGGCCGACCTCGTGTGCGGTGAGGGCGTCACCCTGAATCCGGCCGAGGCCTACGTCCTGGGCTGCGCGTTCGTGCTGCACGACGCGGCGATGGGCGCGGCCGCCTACGGGACGACGGTGCCCGAGGCGCTGGGGGAGCAACGGTGGTACGACCTCGTGTCGCTGGCCTACTACGAGCGGGAGGGCTGCTGGCCGGACCGGGAGGAGCTGGGGGACCCGCCCGCGGAGATCGCCGAGGCCTGCGTGGCGACCGCGATCCGCGAGACCCACGCGGAGCAGGCGAGGCGGCTGGTGGACCAGCCGTGGCGGTCGAGTGCGGGCAACGAGATCTTCCTCATCGAGGAGACCCAGCTACGGGAGTGGTACGGCCCGCTGATCGGCGAGCTCGCGGCCAGCCACTGGTGGCCCGTGGACCGCCTCGCCGGCGAGTTCCGGCACTCGATCGGGTCGCTGCCCTGGCAGCCCAGCGAGTGGATCATCGAACCGCTCAAGCTGGCCTGCATCCTGCGGCTCGCCGACGCCACCCAGGTCGACAGCCGGCGGGCGCCCGGTTTCCTGTTCTCCCTGCGGCGGCCGCGTGGTGTCTCGCGCGAGCACTGGAAGTTCCAGGAGCACATCAGCCGCCCCTACCGGAAGGGCGACCGGGTCACCTACAGCTCGCTGCGTCCCTTCACCCCGCAGGACGCCACCGCCTGGTGGCTGGCGCTGGAGTACCTGCGCGGCATCGACCGCGAGCTGAAGGCCGTCGACGCCCTCCTGCACGACCTCGGCCGGGACCGGCTCGCGGCGCGCGCCGTCGCCGGTGTCGACTCCCCGGAGCGCTTCGCGGAACTGTTCCGGGTGCAGGACTGGCGCCCCATCGACGCCACCGTCAAGGTCTCCGACAGCCCCGCGCTGGTCGGCACGCTCGGCGGGCAGCAGCTCTACGGGGACGAACCCGAGGTCGCCCTGCGCGAGCTGATCCAGAACGCCCAGGACGCCGTGCTGGCCCGGCAGACGCTGCAGCCGGACTTCCCACTCGGGCGGGTGGAGATCCGTCTGACCGAGGACGAGGAGGGCTGGTTCCTGGAGGTGCGCGACTACGGCACCGGCATGGACGAGGACACGCTGGTCCACGGGCTGCTCGACTTCGGCACCAGCGGCTGGAGCTCCACCGGCGTACGCAACCGGCTCCCCGGGCTGGCCGGCGGCGGCTTCCGGCCCAGTGGCCGTTTCGGCATCGGCTTCTTCTCCGTCTTCCTGCTCGGCGACCAGGTGGAACTGATCACCCGCAGGTACGACGCCTCGCTCGCGGACGCCCGTCGCCTCACCTTCGACGGCCCCTCCCACCGGCCCCTGCTCACCTCCGTCCCCGGGCAGGGCTGGGTGCACGAGGGCACGGTGGTGCGGGTCAGGCTCAGGACCAGCCCCTACGCGCTCAAGGGGTTGTTCAGCAGGTCCGACGACGAGCGGCTGGCCCAGCTCACCCGCCGTCTGGTCCTGGAGAACGCGGTCCCCATCCACACCTGGGAACCGAAGGCGGCCGACCCCGAGGTCCTTCCGCCGTTCTCCCTGGCGTCCGGGTCGCCGGAGGAGGTGTTCGACCGCCTCTATCCGCCCCAGGCGGCCAAGGGGCGCGCCGGGGAGGAGAAGTTCCGCCTGAGGATGCGCGACGACTTCGTCAGCAGGGCCACGGAGGTGCGGGACGACAAGGGGCAGCGCATCGGGATCGCCATGCTGTGGAGCAGCATGCTGCACCACGGCCAGCGCGACTACCCGGGCATCGTCACGCTCAACGGTTTCCGCTCCGACGCCTCGCTCTCGTTCGCGGGGTACCTCGCCGGGCAGCCCAGCCGGGCGTCCCGGGACAAGGCCGCGCTCGTCGCGGACCGGAGCCAGATGCAGCAGTGGATGCGCGGCCAGGAGCAACGGCTGCGCGACGCCGGGCTCTTCGACGACTCGCTCCAGCTCGAACTCGCCTACAGCCTGCACTGCGCCCTCCACCCGCTCGCCGACGACATCGCCTTCGCGCTGACGTCCCAGGGGGTGCTGCGCCTGTCCGACGTGCCCGAGTGGGCGGGCTCGCGCACCGAGATCTTCGTGGGTTCGGCTGGCCCCTGAGCTGGCGGACGCGCCCGCCCGAACTCACCCACCGGCTGTCGGGGGAAAGGGTCCGGATCCCCGACGACTGCGTCTTCATCCTCCAGTACGGCCTCGCCTCCCCCCTGGCGGAGGTGTTCCCGTCCACCGCGCACCGGGACACCGGGTACGAGTTCGCCCGCGACCACACCACGCACACCTGGCAGAAGCACTGGTGGCGCACGTCGGACGACCTGTACGGCCTCTTCCTCCGCACCCTGTGCGAGGTCTGGTCCTGCACGCTCGAGTCCCTGCTGGCCCCCCTGGAACGGCGGGACTGGTCGGACAGCATCGAGGTGGACGGCGAAGACCTCGGCCCCGTGCCGGGGTACCGGCTCCGCCGCCCGCCGCACGTCTGACGGCCGCGTAACACGCTCGCTACAGCACGGCCCCGGGGAAGAACCGTCCTTCTCTCCGGCCCCGCCCTTTGCGAGGATCGAGCGGACACTCGGCACACGTGGGGGGACACCGTCCATGGCACTCTTCGGCAACGCGCACCGCATAGACCCGGCCCAGGCACAGCAGGAGTACGCGCGGCTGCTCGGCCAGGGCGAGCAGGTCCACGCGGCCTACCTGCTGATCCGCGACACCATCCTGTTCACCGACCGGCGGCTGATCCTGATCGACAAGCAGGGCATCACCGGCAAGAAGACCGAGTACCACTCGGTCCCGTACCGCAGCATCACGCACTTCGCCGTCGAGACGGCCGGCCACTTCGACCTCGACGCCGAGCTCAAGATCTGGCTCTCCGGCTCCCAGGCCCCGATCGAGAAGACCTTCACCAAGGGCGTCGACATCTACGAGGTCCAGGCCATCCTGACCCAGTTCGTGGCGCGCTAGACCGCGCCCGGACACCCGGCGGGGACGCGCGAGGGGCCCGGCATCGATCACGATGCCGGGCCCCTGTGCGTGCCGTCGGGGACTACTTCGGCTGCGGCTTGCGCACCGTCAGGTGGAGTTCCCTCAGCCGGGTCTCGTCCAGCTCCGTCGGGGCGCCCATCATCAGGTCCTGGGCGTTGCCGTTGAGCGGGAAGGCGATGGTCTCGCGGATGTTGGGCTCGTCGGCCAGCAGCATCACGATGCGGTCGACACCGGGGGCGATGCCGCCGTGCGGCGGGGCGCCGAAGCGGAAGGCGCGCAGCATGCCGGCGAACTCGCGCTCGACGGTCTCCGCGTCGTAGCCCGCGATCTCGAAGGCCTTGAGCATGATCTCCGGCTCGTGGTTCCGGATCGCACCGGAGGACAGCTCGACGCCGTTGCAGACGATGTCGTACTGCCAGGCGAGGATGTCCAGCGGGTCCTGGTTCTCCAGGGCGTCCATGCCGCCCTGCGGCATCGAGAACGGGTTGTGGGAGAAGTCGATCTTCCCCGTCTCCTCGTCCTTCTCGTACATCGGGAAGTCGACGATCCAGCAGAACCGGAAGACGTCCTCCTCGAAGTGCCCGGCACGCCGGGCGGCCTCGACACGGACCGCGCCCATGATCTTCGAGACCTCGTCGAACTCGCCCGCGCCGAAGAACACCGCGTGGCCGGCGGCCAGGGAGAGCCGCTTGGTCAGCTCCGCGACGTTCTCCTCGGTGAGGAACTTCGCGATCGGGCCGGACAGCTTGCCGTCCTCGCCGACGCGGACCCAGGCCAGGCCCTTGGCACCCTGCGAGACGGCGTAGTCGCCGAGCTGGTCGAAGAACTTGCGGGGCTGGGCGGCGACGTCCGGAACGGGCAGGGCACGCACGTGCTTGCCGGCGAAGGCCTTGAACTCCGAGTCCTCGAAGACGTCGGTGATGTCGACCAGCTCCAGCTTGGCGCGCAGGTCCGGCTTGTCGGAGCCGTACTTCAGCATCGCCTCGCGGAACGGGATGCGCGGGAACGGCGAGGTCACGTGGCGGCCGTTGCCGAACTCCTCGAACAGCTCGGTCATGAGCTGCTCGATCGGGCGGAAGACGTCCTCCTGCTCGACGAAGCTCATCTCGACGTCGAGCTGGTAGAACTCGCCCGGCGAGCGGTCGGCGCGGGCGTCCTCGTCACGGAAGCAGGGCGCGATCTGGAAGTACCGGTCGAAGCCCGAGATCATCAGTAGCTGCTTGAACTGCTGCGGCGCCTGGGGCAGGGCGTAGAAGCGGCCCGCGTGCAGGCGGGAGGGGACCACGAAGTCCCGCGCGCCCTCGGGGGAGGTGGCGGTGAGGATGGGCGTCGCCATCTCGTTGAAGCCGAGGGCGACCATCTTGCTGCGGATCGAGGCGATGACCGACGTGCGCAGCATGATGTTGCGGTGCATGCGCTCGCGGCGCAGGTCCAGGAAGCGGTACTCCAGGCGCCGCTCCTCGTTGACCCCGTCCTCGGTGTTGATGGTGAAGGGCAGCGGCTGGGCGGCGCCGAGCAGCTCGACCTCGCCGACCTCGACCTCGACCTCGCCGGTGGGCAGATCGGGGTTGATGTTGTCGGCGCCGCGGGAGACGACCTTGCCGTCGACCCGAACGGTCGATTCCTTGGTCAGCCTGTCCAGCGCCTCGTACGCCTCGGTGCCCGGACGCGCGACGAGCTGCGTGATGCCGTAGTGATCGCGCAGATCGATGAAGAGGATGCCGCCCAGGTCGCGCCGATTGTGCAGCCAGCCACTCAGCCGGACGTCGGTGCCGACGTCAGAGGAGCGGAGCTCGCCGCAGGTGTGGGACCTGTACCGATGCATCGTCGTTCATCCAGCCTTCGCGGATCGGGGATGGCGTTTCGCGTTTCACGTGAAACAACCCCAGCCTACCGGGCAGCCACCGCTGCCTTCCTCCCCATTGACCCCGGCCCCGGGACCGCCCCGGGACCGCTCCGGGGCCGTCCGGGCGCCGCTGCGCGCGGTGGCAGCGTCCGATCACCTCTTCTTAAAGTGGGGCAATGCGTACTGGTGAGCCCCTGCCCGAGGTGGGGGACGTCCTCGCCTCCCTCGCGACCGGACTGTGGCACTGGGACACCGCCGCCGCACAGGTCAGGGTGGACGGAGAGGCCGCCCGCCTGCTCGGCCTGCCCGCCGAACCGGCGACCCTCACCGAGGCACAGGTACGGGCCCGGCTGCACCCGGTGGACTGGAACGAGATCACCGGAGTGGTCCAGCTCGCCGTCGCCGAGGGCACCCTCGCCGAGGTCCGGATCCGGATCATGGACGAGCGCGGCCACGTCGTCCGGGTCGTACGCAGCCGCTCCAAGCCCTCCTTCGACGCCGTACGCAAGGCGTACGTGCTGACCGGCACCCTCCAGGAGGTCGCCGAGCCCCGGCCGGGCACCCCCGCCGGGCGCAGCGCGGTCACCGGCGAGTGGCGCCGCTCCCGGGAGGCCTTCCTGCTGGACGCGGGCCGGGCGCTGGCCGAGGCGCGGTCGACGGAGGAGGTGCTGCGGGTCGCGGCCCGGCTGTCGATGCCGGGGTTCTCCCCGGACGGCCTCGCGGTGTTCGGGGTCTCGGGCGACCGGCTGACCGTCGTCGGACACCACGGACAGCCCGAGTACGAGGTCGACCCGTTCACGGACATGTCCCTGGAGACCGACTACCCGGCCACCGAGGTGGTCCGCACCGGCCGGGCCGTCTATCTCTCCTCCCCCGAGCAGTACCGGTCCCGCTACCCCCTCACCTGGCCTCTCGCCGAGCGCTCCGGCCGCCGCTCCTGGGCCTACCTGCCGCTGACCGTGTCGGGCCGCACGATGGGCGCCTGGCTGGCGGCCTTCTCCTATCCGGTCGCCTTCACGCCCGACGAGCGCTCCGTGCTGACCACGGTGGCGCGGATGCTGGCCCAGGCCCTGACCCGGGCGGGCGCCGCGGAGAACGAGCGGGAGCTGACCGAGGGGCTGCAGCGCTCCATGCTGCCGATGCTCGGCCCCGGGATCCCCGGCATGGACGTCGCCGCCCGCTACGTCCCCACCGGCGGCGGCCTCCAGGTCGGCGGCGACTGGTACGACATGATCCCGCTGCCCGGGGACCGGTTCGCGCTGGTCATCGGTGACGTCCAGGGGCACGACGTGCGGGCGGCCGGGCTGATGGGGCAGTTGCGCATCGCGCTGCGCGCCTACGCCTCCGAGGGGCACCGCCCCGACGCGGTGCTCGCCCGCGCCTCCCACTTCTTCCACGGCCTGGTCACCGCCGAGGACGACCCCGGCGACCAGCGCTTCGCGACCTGCTACTACGCCGAGGTCGACCCCGCCACCGGCACCGTGGAGAGCGCCCGCGCGGGCCACCTGGACCCGGTCGTGCGCATGGCGGACGGCACGGCGCTGATCCTCGCCACGGCGGGCGGGCTGCCGCTGGGCATCGACCCGGACTCCGACTACCCGACGACGCGGCTCGCCCTGGAACCCGGGGACACCCTGATGCTGTGCACGGACGGCCTGGTGGAGACCGGCGGCCACGATCTGCAGAGCGGCTGGCACCGCCTGCGCGTGATCCTGGAGGAGCACACCGGCGACCTGGAGGAGCTGGCCGACGCACTGGTCCAGGCCGTGCACGGACCCTCCTCGCACCACACCGTCGGCCCGCTGTCCGACCGCCGGGAGGACGACATCGCGCTGGTGCTGCTGTGCCGGCAGGGCGAGGGCTGCGGCTGCGGGGAACCCACCGTGGCCCAGGCACCGGTGCGCCGCACGATGCTGTCGGTCGCCCAGTCCGAGCCGGCGCGGATCGCCGCCGCCCGCGAGCACCTGCGCGGCCTGCTGCACGACTGGCCCGGCGAGGAGCAGCGGGACGCGGCGGTGCTGCTGCTCTCCGAGATGCTGACCAACGTCCTGGTGCACACCGACGCCGACGCCCTCCTGGTCGCCGAGGTCGCCGGGGAGCCGGGCGAGCGGCGGATCCGGGTCGAGGTCACCGACCAGGGCGACGACCTGCCGCACAAGCGCAGGCCCGGGGAGATGGCGTCCTCCGGGCGCGGCCTGATGCTGATCGAACTGCTCGCGGACGCGTGGGGCGTCGCTCCGCGGGGTGAGGGCAAGAGCATCTGGTTCGAGATCTACGAGTCCCCGGCCCCCGACGACGCCCCCGGTCCCCCGGCCGGCGGCGGACCGGCGGGCCCGGAACCGGCCGCGGCCTCGTAACGCCCCTGCAGCTCGTGCACGACCCCGAACGCCGCCGCGGTCAGCGGCACGGCGAGGAGCATCCCCAGGATGCCCGCCACCGAGGCGCCCGCGGTGAGCGCCAGCAGCACCACGGCCGGGTGCATCTGGACGGTGCGGCTCTGGACCACCGGCTGGAGCACGTGCCCCTCCAGCACCTGTACGGCCAGCACCACGCCGAGCGCCCACAGGGCGATGACGAACCCCCGGTCGGCCAGCGCCACCAGCACCGCGACGGCACCGGAGATGAAGGCGCCGAGGTAGGGGATGTAGGCGCCGACGAAGACCAGCGCCCCGAGCCCGACCGCGCCGGGCACGCGCAGGACGAGCAGCCCCACGGTGATGCAGACCGCGTCGATGAGGGCGATCAGGGTGGTGCCCCGCATGAAGCCCTCGACCGCCCCGAACGCCCGGCGGGCCATGGCCTCGACGGTGTCGGCGGCGCCGGGCGGGGCGACGGCGCGCACCGTGCCGACGGCCCGGTCGGAGTCGCGCAGGAAGAAGAAGACGAGCAGCAGGGCGAGGACGGCCATGGCCATCATCTCGCCGACCACGCTGATCCCGCTCACCAGGCCCGAGGCGGCCGTGCCGCCGAACTTGCCGAGCAGGTCGCGCCCGTTGGAGGCGAGGTCGTCCAGCGAGGTCCCGGCCGCCCCGAAGTGGTCGGCGACGCCCTTGGCCGCGTGCCGGAGGGAGGCGAGGATCTCGTCGCCGGTCCGGACGAGCGCGGAGACCACGATGTACACGGCCCCGCCGACCACGGCCAGCACGGCGACGCAGGTCAGCCCGGCGGCCAGCGACCGCTGCACATGGGCCTTCACCAGCCGCCGGTGCAGCGGCCGGAGCAGCGCCGTGCCGAGCAGCGCGAGCAGCGCCGGGATCACGGCGGTGCGGAACTCGACGCAGAGCCGGATCACGACGTAGCCGACACCGCTGGCGAGCAGGATGACGGCGCACCAGGCGGCGAACCGGCGCACCGGACCGGGGAGCAACTGCACGCCCCCACCCGATCACGCACCGGGCGGGCTGTCCTGCGCGGACGGCCCGCCCGGGTGACGCGCGGTCAGGCGCCGGGGCCCTCCTGGGACATCCCGTGCACGGCCGGGACCGTGCCCAGCCGGCCCTTCTGGAAGTCCTCGAAGGCCTGCATCAGCTCGTCCTTGGTGTTCATCACGAACGGGCCGTAGTGGACCATCGGCTCCCGGATGGGCCGCCCGCCGAGCAGCACGACCTCCAGGTCCGGCGTGTGGGAGTCCTGCTTCTCGTCCGCGCGGACGGTCAGCGAGCCCCCGGCGCCGAAGACGGCGGTCTGGCCCAGGTGGACCGGACGCCGCTCGGCGCCCACGGAACCGCGCCCGGCCATGACGTACGCCAGGCCGTTGAAGTCCTCCCGCCAGGGCAGGGTGACCTCGGCGCCCGGCGCCAGGGTCGCGTGGACCATCGTGATCGGCGTGTGCGTGATGCCGGGGCCCTCGTGGCCGTCCAGCTCACCGGCGATGACGCGCATCAGCGCGCCGCCGTCGGGGGAGGTGAGCAACTGGACGCTGCCGCTGCGGATGTCCTGGTACCGGGGGGCCATCATCTTGTCCGCGGCCGGCAGGTTCACCCAGAGCTGGAGCCCGTGGAAGAGCCCGCCCGACATGACGAGCTGCTCCGGCGGCGCCTCGATGTGCAGCAGCCCGGAGCCCGCGGTCATCCACTGGGTGTCGCCGTTGGTGATGGTGCCGCCGCCACCGTTGGAGTCCTGGTGGTCGAAGATCCCGTCGATGATGTAGGTGACGGTCTCGAAGCCGCGGTGCGGGTGCCAGGGGGTGCCCTTGGGCTCGCCCGGCGCGTACTCCACCTCGCCCATCTGGTCCATCATGATGAACGGGTCGAGGTGGCGGTAGTTGATCCCGGCGAACGCGCGGCGCACCGGGAAGCCCTCGCCCTCGAAACCGCTGGGCGCGGTCGTGACGGTGAGCACGGGACGCGCGACGGCGTCGGCGGGCGCGGATACGCGGGGCAGCGTCAACGGGTTCTCGACGGTCACTGCGGGCATGTCGACCTCCTCGGGCGGCGTGCGCCCCACTTTAGTTGAGCGTTGAACTTCTTGCCACCTCAAACGGAGAAAGCCCGGAGGGCATTCCCTCCGGGCTCGCGGCGACGGCGGCAGGTCAGCCGTACATGCGGCGCATGGCGAAATCGACCATCTGTTCGACGGCCTTCGCGTCGAACACCATCCGGTGCTCGCCCTCCATGTCCAGGACGAAGCCGTAGCCGGTCGGCAGCAGGTCGATCACCTCCGCGCCGGTGATCACGAAGTACTTCGACTCCTTGCCCGCGTACCGCCGCAGCTCCTTGAGGCCCGTGAACATCGGGATCACCGGCTGCTGGGTGTTGTGCAGCGCGAGGAAGCCGGGGTTGTCGCCGCGCGGGCAGTAGACCTTCGAGGTCGCGAAGATCTGCTGGAAGTCCTCGGCGGACATCTGGCCGGTGGTGAAGGCGCGCACCGCGTCCGCGAGCGAGGGCGGGGACGGCTCGGGGTACAGCGGCGGCTGCTGGCCGTACCCGCCGCCCATCGGCTGCTGCGGGGGCGGGGCGTACTGCTGCTGCTGTTGGCCCGCGGTCTGGTCGTAGCCGTACATGCAGCACAGAGTAACGAGTAACGAGTCACAGATGGGCGGCTCGGGGTTGCTTCTTATTACCGACGGGTAGCATCATCGGAGCTACTAGTTGGTACGTGTACGGACGCGAGGAGCGAGTGCCTCGCCGATCTCTCAACGGAGCCGTCGCCATGGGGCACTACAAGCCGAATCTCCGGGACATCGAGTTCAACCTCTTCGAGGTGCTCGGCCGTGACAAGGTGTACGGCACGGGCCCGTTCGCGGAGATGGACACGGACACCGCCAGGAGCGTGCTGGAGGAGCTGACCCGCCTCTCCGAGAACGAGCTGGCCGAGTCCTTCGCCGACGCCGACCGCAACCCGCCGGTCTTCGACCCGGAGACCAACACGGCGCCGGTCCCGGCCTCCTTCAAGAAGAGCTACCAGGCCTTCATGGACTCCGAGTACTGGCGCCTGGGCCTGCCCGAGGAGATCGGCGGCACCACCTCGCCGCGCTCACTGATCTGGGCCTACGCGGAGCTGATCCTCGGTGCCAACCCGGCCGTGTGGATGTACTCCTCCGGCCCGGCGTTCGCCGGCATCCTCTTCGAGGAGGGCAACGAGGTCCAGAAGCACATCGCCTCGATCGCCGTCGAGAAGCAGTGGGGCTCCACCATGGTCCTCACCGAGCCGGACGCCGGTTCGGACGTCGGCGCCGGCCGCACCAAGGCCGTCGAGCAGGAGGACGGCTCCTGGCACATCGAGGGTGTGAAGCGCTTCATCACCTCCGGCGAGCACGACATGTCGGAGAACATCCTCCACTACGTCCTCGCCCGCCCCGAGGGCGCCGGCCCCGGCACCAAGGGCCTGTCCCTCTTCCTCGTCCCGAAGTACGAGTTCGACTTCGAGACCGGCGAGCTGGGCGAGCGCAACGGCGTCTACGCCACCAACGTCGAGCACAAGATGGGCCTGAAGGCCTCCAACACCTGCGAGATGACCTTCGGCGACCGCCACCCCGCCAAGGGCTGGCTGATCGGCGACAAGCACGACGGCATCCGCCAGATGTTCCGGATCATCGAGTTCGCCCGCATGATGGTCGGCACGAAGGCGATCTCCACCCTCTCCACGGGCTACCTCAACGCCCTGGAGTACGCCAAGGAGCGCGTGCAGGGCCCGGACCTCGCCAACTTCATGGACAAGACGGCCCCCAAGGTCACCATCACGCACCACCCGGACGTGCGCCGCTCGCTGATGACGCAGAAGGCGTACGCCGAGGGCATGCGCGCCCTGGTGATGTACACGGCCTCCGTACAGGACGAGATCCAGGTCAAGGAGGCGAACGGCGAGGACGCCTCGGCCGAGCACGCCCTCAACGACCTGCTCCTGCCGGTCGTCAAGGGCTACGGCTCCGAGAAGGCCTACGAGCAGCTCGCCCAGTCCCTGCAGACCTTCGGCGGCTCCGGGTTCCTCCAGGAGTACCCGATCGAGCAGTACATCCGCGACGCCAAGATCGACACCCTGTACGAGGGCACCACGGCCATCCAGGGCCAGGACTTCTTCTTCCGGAAGATCGTCCGCAACCAGGGCGCCGCGCTGAACTCGCTCGCCGAGGACATCAAGAAGTTCCTGGCGCTCGCCACCGGCGGCGAGGAACTGGCCGGCGCCCGCGAGCACCTGGCCAAGGCCGCCGTCGAGCTGGAGGCCATCGTCGGCCTGATGCTCACCGACCTCGCGGCCACCGAGCAGGACGTCAAGAACATCTACAAGGTCGGGCTCAACACCACCCGCCTGCTCCAGGCCTCCGGCGACGTGATCGTCGGCTACCTGCTCCTCAAGGGCGCCGCCGTGGCCGCCGAGAAGCTGCCGACCGCGTCCGCCAAGGACAAGGCGTTCTACACCGGCAAGATCGCGGCGGCGAAGTTCTTCGCGGCCAACGTCCTGCCCGGCCTCACCCTGGCCCGCAAGGTCGCCCAGGGCGTCGAGCTGGACCTGATGGAGCTGGACGAGGCCGCGTTCTAGGACCGGCCGCCTCCGCACCCGTTCCGGACACCCGGCGAGGGCCCGCTTCCGCTCCGCGGGAAGCGGGCCCTCGTACGTCGTTAAGGTGAACCCCATGAGCGCACCCTCCCGCTTCGACCGCGGCCACACCGACGACCTGATGACCTTCCTGTCGGCGAGCCCGACCCCGTACCACGCCGTGGCGAACGCCGCCGAGCGCCTGGAGAAGGCCGGGTTCCGGCAGGTCGCGGAGACGGACGCCTGGGACGGGACGAGCGGCGGCCGCTACGTGCTGCGCGGCGGCGCGATCATCGCCTGGTACGTCCCGGAGGGCGCCGCCGCCCACACCCCCTTCCGCATCGTCGGCGCCCACACCGACTCTCCCAACCTGCGCGTCAAGCCCCGCCCGGACACCGGGGCGCACGGGTGGCGCCAGGTCGCCGTGGAGATCTACGGCGGCCCGCTGATGAACTCCTGGCTCGACCGCGACCTGGGCCTGGCCGGCCGGCTCTCGCTGCGCGACGGCTCCACCCGCCTGGTGAACGTCGACCGCCCGCTGCTGCGCGTCCCGCAGCTCGCCATCCACATGGACCGCGCGGTCTCCACGGACGGCCTCAAGCTCGACAAGCAGCGCCACCTCCAGCCCGTCTGGGGCCTGGGCGACACCGTGCGCGACGGCGACCTGATCGCCTTCCTGGAGGACGAGGCGGGCCTCGCCCGCGGCGAGGTCACCGGCTGGGACCTGATGACGCACTCCGTGGAGCCCCCGGCGTACCTGGGCCGCGACCGGGAGCTGGTGGCGGGCCCGCGGATGGACAACCTGCTGTCCGTGCACGCCGGTACGGCCGCCCTGGCCGCGGTCGCGGCCTCCGGCGCCGACCTCGCGTACATCCCCGTGCTGGCCGCCTTCGACCACGAGGAGACCGGCTCGCAGTCGGACACGGGTGCCGACGGCCCGCTGCTCGGCAGCGTGCTGGAGCGCTCGGTGTTCGCCCGCGGCGGCTCCTACGAGGACCGGGCGCGCGCCTTCGCGGGCACGGTCTGCCTGTCCTCCGACACGGGCCACGCCGTCCACCCCAACTACGCGGAGCGGCACGACCCGACGCACCACCCGCGCGCGGGCGGCGGCCCGATCCTCAAGGTCAACGTCAACAACCGCTACGCCACCGACGGTTCGGGCCGCGCGGTGTTCGCCGCGGCCTGCGAGAAGGCGGACGTCCCCTTCCAGACCTTCGTCTCCAACAACTCCATGCCGTGCGGCACCACCATCGGCCCCATCACCGCGGCCCGGCACGGCATCGCCACCGTCGACATCGGCGTGGCCATCCTGTCGATGCACAGCGCCCGGGAGTTGTGCGCCGCCGACGACCCGCACCTGCTGGCCAACGCGCTGGTGGCCTTCCTGCGGCCGTAGGGGAACGCGTACAACAGCGCCCCGCGGCATGAGGGTTGGAGCCGGGGGTACCCGCACGGAACCGGATCGGCCGGAAACCCGGAACCGACCGGATCTGACAGGGAGGCAACACTCATGGGCCTCGGCGGGTGCATCATCCTCATCGCCGTGGGAGCCATCCTCACGTTCGCGACCGACTGGGACATGCGGGGGGTCAACCTCGACCTGGTCGGTGTGATCTTCATGGTCGTCGGCCTGATCGGCGTCGCGACGTTCAGCAGCATCGCCCGGCGCCGCCGCGTCGTGATGCCACCGGCGACCCCGGTCGTGGAGGAACGGCCCCACCACCACACGCAGGACGGCTACCAGAACGGCTACGGCTCCTGAACCGGCCCGGTGCCGGCCGGCCGGGCCCGGACGCCCGTCCGGCACTCAGCCTGTCGGCCTACCGGCCGCGTTCGCCGGCGCCCGGCGGGGAAGCGGTCAGGGCATGAGATTCCTCGTGTACGACCGGCTCCTCGGCATCGGTGACGACTACTGGATCGAGGACGACCGCGGCAACAAGGTCTTCCTCGTCGACGGCAAGGCGCTGCGGCTGCGGGACACCTGGGAGCTGAAGGACGCCCAGGGGCGCGTGCTCATCGACATCCACCAGAAGATGTTCGCCCTGCGCGACACGATGGTGATCGCGCGGGGCGGCGAGCCCCTGGCCCGCCTCAAGCGCAAACGTCTCTCCCTGCTGCGCAACCACTACCGCGTCACCCTGGCCGACGGCACCGAACTGGACGTCAGCGGCAAGATCCTCGACCGCGAGTTCGCCATCGAGTACGACGGCGAACTCCTGGCCGTCGTCTCCCGCCGCTGGCTGACCCTCCGCGACACCTACGGCGTGGACGTCGTACGGGAGGACGCGGACCCGGCGCTGCTGATCGCCCTGACCGTCTGTGTGATCCACCTGGCGGAGAAGGAGCGGGAGGACGGCTGAGGGAGCCTCCTCAGGCGGTGCGGCGGACGGCGCGGCCCAGGAGCAGCGGCACGGCCAGGTGGTGCACCGGCGCGGCGAGGGACCACAGCACCCGGCCGGTCCGGCGCTCGTAGACGGCGTACGTCGCCCAGAGCAGCCGTGCCTCGTCGACGGTCACGACGTTGCGCACGGTCAGCGACGGTGCGCGTGCCTCCAGGGCGACCCTGCCGGGTCCGGTCTCCAGGACGCGCCAGCCCACCACGTGCCGCCGCGAGGTGCGCGGTCCCAGCCGCAGCCCCAGCCAGCCCGCCCAGCCCGCCCGGATCAGCTCGCGCAGGATCACCGGGACGTCCTCGTAGCTGGCGCGCACCCATTCCTCGGGCGCCAGCCGGGGAAGTCCGGCCGTCGGGAGTTCGAACGCCGTGGCGAAGTGGGCGCCGACGGGGTCGACCCGGACGCGGCGGACGGCCGGGGCGCAGCGGGCGGTGCGTGCCATACCCGTGATCCTGGGCGGCACGGACGGGCCTCAAACGCGGTGCGTCACGCTCCGGCACCCTGTGTGCCCGGCCGTTCGCCCGGGGTCTCAAGCCCGAGCACCCGGTCCTTGAGGGCCGGGAACTGCTCCCGGGTCCGGGCCACCTTCGCCGGGTCGAGGTCCACCGTGAGGACCTCCTCGCCGGCGCCCGCCTCCGCGAGCACCTCGCCCCAGGGGTCCACCACGATCGAGTGGCCGGCCTGCGGAACTCCGGCGTGCGTCCCGGCCGTTCCGCAGGCGAGGACGAACGCCTGGTTCTCCACCGCGCGTGCCCGGGCCAGGAGCGTCCAGTGGGTACGGCGGCGCTCCGGCCAGCCCGCGGGGACGACGAGGACCTCGGCACCGGCGTCGACGAGGGAGCGGAAGAGTTCGGGGAAGCGCAGGTCGTAGCAGGTGGCCACGCCGAGGGTGGTGGTGTCCGGCACCCGGACCGTCACCGGTTCGCGCCCCGCGCCCATCAGCACGGCCTCGCCCTTGTCGAAGCCGAAGCGGTGGATCTTGCGGTAGGAGGCGGCCAGGTCGCCGGAGGGGGAGAGCACCAGGGAGGTGTTGTAGAGCCGTCCGTCCGCGCCGCGCTCGGGGACCGACCCCGCGTGCAGCCACACCCCCGCGTCGCCCGCCGCCTCGGCCATCGCCTCGTACGTCGGCCCGCGCAGCGGCTCGGCCGCCGCGTCGAACGCCTCGAAGGCGAACGCGCCGGTGGTCCACAGCTCCGGCAGCACCACGAGGTCGGCGTCCGACTGCTCCCGCACCAGGGCAGCCGCCCGCAGGCGACGCGCTTCGACCGTTTCGTCCTCGTTCACGGCGATTTGGATCAGAGAGGCGCGCACACTACCACCGTCCTGGCATTCGAGCCGTCCACACGGGCCTACGATCGTCACACGAAAGCACTGCCGGGGTGCCGCACAGCAGCGTAACTTAGCCTCTCAAGACGCCCGCCGACTGCCGCCGCCGCCACTGGCACCGCCGCCACCAACCGCCCGTGTACCGACCGCCGAGGGGTCCCGTTTCCGTGAGTCTGCATCCCGCCCTCCAGCCCTACGCCGACGCCTGGACTCACTCCATCGAGGCGATATCCGAGCTGGTCCAGCCGCTTGTGGAGGCAGAGTGGAACCGCCGGACCCCCTGCCCGGGGTGGTCGGTGCGCGACATCGTCTCGCACGTGCTGGGACTGGACTCCGAGATGCTCGGCGACCCGCGCCCCATCCACACCCTCCCGCGCGACCTCTTCCACGTCACGGGCGACCACCAGCGCTACATGGAGATGCAGGTCGACGTCCGCCGCCACCACACGGCGCCGGAGATGACGTCCGAGCTGGAGTACATGATCATTCGGCGCAACCGCCAACTGCGCAACGACTCGCGGGACCCCGGCACGAAGGTGCGCGGCCCGCTCGGCACCGAGCTGACCCTCGAGGAGTCGATGCGCCGGCACGCCTTCGACGTGTGGGCGCACGAGCAGGACCTGCGCACGGCTCTCGGCCGCCCCGGCAACCTCGACTCCCCCGGCGCGCACGTCGCCCGTGACGTGCTGCTGGCCGAACTGCCCGCCGTCGTCGCCGACCGGGCGGACGCGCCGCGCAGTTCGGCCGTCGTCTTCGACGTCCACGGCCCGGTCGAGTTCCTGCGCACCGTCCGCGTCGACATCCAGGGCCGCGGCACCCTCGAATCGTCCCCGGCCCTCGGCCCCGCCGCCGCCCTCACCCTCGACTGGGAGACCTACGTCCGCCTGGCCTGCGGCCGGGTGACCCCGGAGGCGGTGAAGGACCGCATCAAGACGGAGGGCGACCCCGATCTGTCGGCGGCGATCCTGCGGAACTTCACGGTGACGCAGTAGGCGCCGGTGGGTGTCTCCGGCGGGGCGGGGTCTGGGGGCTGCCGCCCCGGTCCGGCCCGGGGCGGCAGCCCCCGTCCCGGCCCGCACCCGTGCCGGGCGCCTACACGGGCACGTGCACCGTCTCCACCCGGCTCGCCACCAACCGCTCCCGCTCGCGCAGCGCCGCCCGCCTGCGCAGGCGCAGGATCTGCGTGACCCCGAGCGCCTGGAGCACGAACACGGACGAGAACGCCACGGCGTAGTCGTCCCCCGTCGCGTCCAGCAGCACCCCCACCGCGAACAACGTGGTCATCGACGCCACGAAGCCCCCCATGTTGGTGATCCCGGACGCCGTGCCCTGCCGCTCCGGCGGGTTCGCCGGGCGCGCGAAGTCGAACCCGATCATCGACGCCGGCCCGCACGCCCCCAGCACCGCGCACAGCACCACGAGCAGCCACATCGGTGCGTGCTCGGCCGGGTAGGCCAGCGTCGCGGCCCACAGTGCGGCCGTCGCACCCACCGTGCCCAGCGCCAGTGGCAGCCGCGCCGCGTGGTGCCGGGCGATGATCTGGCCGTACACCAGGCCGACCGCCATGTTGGACAGCACGACGAGGGTGAGCAGCGTGCCGGCCGTGGCCCGGGACAGCCCCTGCGCCTCGACCAGGAACGGCATCCCCCACAGCAGCAGGAACACCATCGCCGGGAACTGGGTGGTGAAGTGCACCCACAGCCCCAGCCGGGTCCCCGGCTCCCGCCAGGACATGGCGATCTGCCGCCGTACGTAGGCCGCGCCCTGGTGCGGCAGCGGCTCCGGCTCGTGGCCCTCGGGGTGGTCCTTGAGGAAGAGGAGCAGCAGGACGAAGACGACGACGCCGGCCAGCGCGCTGCCCGCGAACGCCGCCGTCCAGCCGATGCCGTGCAGCAGCCGGGCGAGGACGAGGGTGGAGACCAGGTTGCCCGCCATGCCGGCCAGTCCGGCGAGCTGGGCGACCATGGGACCGCGCCGGGCCGGGAACCAGCGGGTGCCCAGCCGCAGCACGCTGATGAACGTCATCGCGTCACCGCAGCCCAGCAGCGCCCGCGAGGCCAGCGCCATGCCGTACGAGGGGGAGAAGGCGAAGCCGAGCTGCCCGGCCGTGAAGAGCACGACGCCGATTCCCAGCACCCTTTTCGTGCCGAGCCGGTCGACCAGCAGGCCGACGGGTATCTGCATGCCGGCGTAGACCAGTAGCTGGAGGATGGAGAAGGTGGACAGCGCGGAGGCGTTGACGTGGAAGCGGTCGGCGGCGTCGAGGCCCGCGACCCCGAGCGAGGTGCGGAAGATGACGGCGACGAAGTAGACCGCCACGCCGATGCTCCACACGGCGACCGCCCGCCGGCCGCCCGGCGGATCACCGGGCAGGACGCGGCCGGCCGAGGTGACCGCGCTCATCGGACCTCCCCGCGGGCCAGGTTCGAGAACCAGCCCACGTGCCGTCCCACCACGCGCACGGCCGCGTCCGCGTCCCCGGCGCGCAGCGCGTCGAGGATCTCCTCGTGCTCGGCGAGGGTGTGGGCGATCCGGTCGGGGTGGGAGTGCATGACGGCGACGCCCATGCGCAACTGGCGGTCGCGGAGCTGGTCGTAGAGACGGGAGAGGATCTCGTTGCCGCCGCTGCGGACGATCTCGGCGTGGAAGCAGCGGTCGGTGACGGAGGCGGCGGCGAAGTCGCCGGCGGCCGCCTGCTCCTTCTGCCGGGCGAGCAGCTCCTCCAGCCGCTCGACCAGCCCGGGCGGGGCGGGTACGGCCTTCCTGGCCGCGTGCTCCTCGACCAGCAGCCGGGTCTCCACCACGTCCGCGATCTCCTGCGCGGAGACGGGCAGGACCAGGGCGCCCTTCTTGGGGTAGAGGCGCAGCAGCCCCTCGACCTCCAGCCGGAGCAGCGCCTCGCGCACCGGTGTGCGGGAGACGCCGACGGCCTCGGCCAGCTCCCCCTCGGTGAGCAGCGTCCCGCCCTCGTACCGGCGCTCCAGGACGCCTTGCTTGACGTGGGTGTAGACGCGGTCCGCCGCCGGGGGTTGCTTCACTGCCGTGGTCATGAGGACAGGATAGATACAACAGGGACACAAGACGGATCCGTTCCAGCATCCGGACACCACCCGGCCCTGCTCACTCACCCGGGCGAACCCGGCACTTCCCCCGCCCCTGCGTGCAACCATTCACCCCCCTCGGGTGTCGCACTGACGCGGCCACCGCTCCACCGACCACAACTCGGCCGCGTTCCAGGTGACTTCACCACAATCGGGGTAATCAACTCAATGAACATCATTCCGGGCATCCGTCCGCACAGGGCCTTCGCCGTCGCCCTGACCGGCGGCGCCGTCCTGGCCACCGGGGCCCTCGCCACCGCCCCCGCGCAGGCCGCCGCACCCGAACGCGTCCCGGCCGCCGCCGCGCGGGCCGCCGCCGCGCCCTCGATCGCCGCCAAGGGCGGCTTCGTGATGAACAACGCGACCGGCACGTCGCTCTACACCAAGGCCGCCGACACCAAGCGCTCCACCGGTTCCACGACCAAGATCATGACCGCCAAGGTCGTGCTCTCCCAGCCGAAGCTGAACCTCGACGCCAAGGTCACGATCCAGATGGCGTACAGCGACTACATCGTGTCGAAGAACGCCTCCTCCGCCCGCCTGATCGTCGGCGACAAGGTGACGGTCCGCCAGTTGCTGTACGGCCTGATGCTGCCGTCGGGCTGCGACGCCGCGTACGCGCTCGCGGACAAGTTCGGCACGGGCAAGACGCGGGCGGCGCGCGTGAAGTCGTTCATCGGCAAGATGAACGCGACCGCCAAGAGCCTCGGCCTGAAGAACACGCACTTCGATTCCTTCGACGGCATCGGCAACGGCAAGAACTACTCCACGCCGCGCGACCTCACCAAGCTCGCGAGCAACGCGATGAAGAACTCCACCTTCCGCACCGTCGTCAAGACCAAGAAGTACACGGCGAAGACGACGACCAAGAAGGGCGGCACCCGCACGATGGCGCCCTGGACCAACACCAACACGCTGCTGGGCAGTTACAGCGGCGCGATCGGCGTGAAGACCGGCTCGGGCCCGGAGGCCAAGTACTGCCTGGTCTTCGCCGCGACCCGGAAGGGCAAGACCGTGATCGGCACGGTACTGGCCTCCTCGTCGTCGGCGCAGCGCGCCAAGGACGCCACGAAGCTCATGGACTACGCCTTCAAGAAGTAGTCCCCGCACCGCACCACCACCGGGGGCCCGTCGCCGGCGCGACGGGCCCTTCTCGCTGCCCGGGCCCCGTCGCGCGGAGTCCGCCGCAGGAACTCACCACCCCGATGAAACCGATGGTGATAGTGTCATTAGCACCATGCTGCTGAGTCTGGACAAGACCGACACCCGCCCCCTGCACGAGCAGGTGGCCGGCGCCGTACGCCGCGCCATCGCCGAGGGAGAGTGCGCCCCCGGGGACCGGCTGCCCTCGGCCCGCGACCTCTCCGAGGCACTGGACGTCAACGTCAACACCGTGCTGCGCGCCCTGCGCGGCCTGCGGGACGAGGGCCTGCTGGAGTTCCGCCGGGGCCGGGGGGTGACGGTGGCCGAGGGCGCCCGGCCGCACTCCGAACTGCAGATCCGGGTACGGGAACTGCTCACCGAGGCGGCACGGCTGGGCTACAGCAGGACCGATCTCATCGACATGATCAGGGGGTTGCCGTGAGGGACGGGACGGGCACGAGAGACACGACGACGGCGGGACGCGCGGCGGCGGCACTGTGGACGGCCGGGGTCACGGTCGTCCTCGCCGGGATGCCGCTCCTCGCGCGCGACCGGCTCCCGGACCGGCTGGCGACCCACTGGGGCCCGGACGGCGAGGCCCCCGACGGCTCGATGCCCCTGTGGGCGGCGTCCCTCTTCCCCGCGCTGATATGGCTGGTGACGGCGGCCGCGGTCACCGTCCCGCTGCTGCGCGCGGGCCCGGCGGCCCGCCCGTGGACCACCGCGACGCTGCTCCCCATGGGCATCGTCCTCACCGGAGCGCAGGCCGCGCTCATCCGCTCCAACCTCGACCGCGCGGACTGGCACGAGGCCCGTCTGCCCACCGGCTGGGTCGTCGCGATCCTCGCCGCGGCCGTACTCGCGGGCGTGGCCGGCTGGCTGCTCGCCTCCCGGCGGTACGGCGCCCCGGACGACACCGCGACGCCCGACGAGGACGCCCCCGCGCTGGACATCCCGAAGGGCCGGCGGCTGGTCTGGTTCTCCCGGAGCGCCAACCCCTGGCTGCAACTGCTCGCGGCCGCGACCGGCCTGGTGGCCGTGGGCACGCTCGTCGCCCTGGCCGGCGGAGTGGCCTCCCCTGGCACCCTGTGGTCCGTCTTCACCGGCTGCGCCGTCGCGTCCGTCGCCTGCGGCATCTTCTCCTCCGTCCAGGCCCGCGTCTCGGAACGGGGCCTGGAGGTCTCCTTCGGCCCCCTCGGCTGGCCCGGACGCCGGTGGGCGCCCGGCGACATCGAGACGGCGCGCATGGAGGTCCGCCGTCCCGCCGAGGTCGGTGGCTGGGGCTACCGCTTCAGCGGCCTCGGCACCACGGTGATGCTGCGCGCCGGCGAGTGCCTGGTGGTACGCCCCCGGGGCCGCCGCAGCGACTTCGCGGTGAGCGTCGACGACGCGGAGCGCGGCGCGGCCCTCCTCAACGCCCTGCGCACGAAGGGGAACCGGGGCTGAGCCCGACGCGGCTTCGGGAGCCGCCGTCATACACACAGGCGGCGGCCACCGCAGCCCTTTCGATCATCTTCGCTCGCAGTCGTGAACATGCGCGGGCCGGCTGGCATATGCCCGTATCGCCGCTTTACGTTCCGCGGCGGAGGTGGTTCCCATGAACGAACCCAGCAAGCGGCAGAACTCCGGCGCCCGCCCCGAGGCGATCGACGCCGGCGACTTCGTGTACGCGGCCACCGGCGCCCGGGTGCGCCGGCTGACCATGCCGGACGGAAGCCATTGGTTTCCGGCGGTGGACGTGTGCAAGGAACTCGGACACAGCAACTCTCGGAAGGCACTCACGGATCACGTCCCCGAAGAGCACCGAGAAGTGCTCGAGACTGTAACTGGACGTTACGGTCTCAGCGTTCCCGCAGGCAGGGGGTGGCGCCGAGACTTGCACGTGATCTCTCTGCAAGGTCTCATCCTCCTCGTCAACGCCTGCACCAAGCCCGCCTGCGCCCCCTTCAAGCAGTGGGTCGCCGAAGTCGTCGAGACGGTGCAGCGCGAGGGCACGTACTCCCTGGACGAGGCCGAGGTGCAGCCCGCCGAGCCCGGTGCCCCCGTCGCGTACGCCATGCCGGACCAGGTCGCCGAGGCCATCGTCCGGCTGGAGGCGCACAACCTCCGGCTGGACGAGGAACTGGCCGAGGGACAGCGCACGTCGATCGCGTTGCAGAGGGAGATGCTGTCCACGCAGCAGGCCACCCTCGCCACCCAGCAGGCCACGCTCGCCGTGCAGCAGGCCATGGTGCACGCCCTGGAGCGCATCGCGGACCGCTTCGACACCCTCGTCCTGCACCAGGGGGTGCCCCGCGGCCGCCTCGCCCCGGTTCCGACGACGGAGTCCGTACTGGCCGACTGGCGGCAGCGGTTGTCCGTGACCGAGGACGTGTGGACGGTGGCCCTGGACATCGCCCCGGTGCTCGTCGAGACGGGTGAGCTGAGGGAGCCGCTGGAGTCGATCGCCGCCCGTACCGGGCTGTCCGTGCGGCGGGTCAACGAATGCCTCCGCCTGCTGCGCTCCCACGCCTGCATCCGTTCGCGGGGCGGGGACGGGGGCGGGGCTCCGGTGTACGTGCTGCACCAGGGCTGAGCCCGGTACGGCGAAGGGGCGTCGCAACTCCAACTTGCGGCGCCCCTCCGTCATGAACCTACCCGGTTCGTGACGCTCATGCCCAGCTGATCAACCGCTTCGGCCGCTCCAGGACCGCCGCCACGTCGGCGAGGACCTTGGAGCCCAGCTCGCCGTCGACCAGGCGGTGGTCGAAACTCAGGGCGAGGGTGGTCACCTGACGCGGCTTCACCTTGCCCTTGTGGACCCACGGCTGAAGCTTGATCGCACCGACCGCGAGGATCGCGGACTCTCCCGGGTTGAGGATCGGCGTACCGGTGTCGACGCCGAAGACGCCGACGTTGGTGATGGTCACCGTGCCTCCCTGCATGGCGGCCGGGGAGGTCTTGCCCTCCCGGGCCGTCGAGACCAGCTCCCCCAGGGACCCGGCCAGTTGCGGCAGGGTCTGGGCGTGGGCGTCCTTGATGTTCGGGACGATCAGGCCGCGCGGGGTGGCGGCGGCGATGCCCAGGTTGACGTAGTGCTTGACCACGATCTCCTGGGCGGCCTCGTCCCAGGAGGCGTTGATGTCCGGGTTGCGCCTGATCGCGACCAGCAGGGCCTTGGCGATCAGGAGCAGCGGGTTCACCCGCAGGCCCGCGTACTCCTTGTCCTGCTTCAGCTCCTCGACCAGCTTCATCGTGCGCGTCACGTCGACCGTCACGAACTCGGTGACGTGCGGCGCCGTGAAGGCCGAGCCGACCATCGCCGCCGCCGTCGCCCTGCGCACGCCCTTGACCGGGACACGCGTCTCGCGCGCCGTGTCGTACGACGTCGGTGCCGCCGTCGGGGACGGGGCGGGCGCGACGGGTGCGGGGGCCGTCTGCGGCTCGGGCTCGGGCGACGCGGGCCGGGCCGTCACCGCCGCGTGGACGTCCTCGCGGGTGATGATGCCGTCCGGGCCGGAGGGGACCACGGTCGCCAGGTCGACGCCGAGGTCCTTGGCCAGCTTGCGCACCGGGGGCTTGGCCAGCGGACGGTCTCCGGCGACCGGGGCAGCCGGTGCCGCCGGGGCAGCCGGTGCCGCGGGTCCGTGGCCGTTCAGCTCGGCCTGGACCGCCGCGGACGCCTCCTGGGCTCCGGACGGGGCCTGGGCGGCCTTGCGGGGGCGGCGCCGGGTCGAGGAGGTGGCGACCCCGTACCCGACCAGGACCGGCTGGCGGCCCTCGGGCTTGGGCTCCTCCGCCTCGGCGGTGGCCGGCGTGTCCGCGACGGCCTCCTGCGCCGGCTCCGCGGCCGCCGCCGCACCGTCGCCCACCGCCACCGCGATGATCGACGTGCCCACGTCGACCGTGGTGCCCTCGGGGAAGTGCAGCTCGCGGACCACGCCGTCGTAGGGGATGGGCAGTTCGACGGCGGCCTTGGCCGTCTCGACCTCGCACACCACCTGGCCGTCGGTGACCGTGTCACCGGGCTGGACGTACCACTTGAGGATCTCGGCCTCGGTGAGTCCCTCGCCCACGTCGGGCATCTTGAACTCACGCACGGAGCTGTCCGTCATCGTCGTCACGCTCCCCTCCTCAGTACGCCAGCGAGCGGTCGACGGCATCCAGTACCCGGTCCAGGTCGGGCAGGTACTCCTCCTCCAGGCGGGCCGGCGGGTAGGGGGCGTGGTAGCCGCCGACCCTGAGCACCGGGGCCTCCAGGTGGTAGAAGCAGCGCTCCGTGATCCGGGCGGCGATCTCCGCGCCCGAGCCCAGGAACACCGGCGCCTCGTGGACCACGACCAGGCGGCGGGTCTTCTCCACCGACGCCTGGACGGTGTCGAAGTCGACCGGCGAGATCGAGCGCAGGTCGACGACCTCCAGGGAGCGGCCCTCCTCGGCCGCCGCGTCGGCGACCTCCTGGCAGAGCTTCACCATCGGGCCGTACGCGGCCAGCGTGAGGTCGGTGCCCTCGCGCACCACGCGCGCGGCGTGCAGGGGGCCCGGGATGGCCTCCTTGTCGACCTCGGCCTTGTCCCAGTACCGGCGCTTGGGCTCGAAGTAGATCACCGGGTCGTCGCTCTGGATGGCCTGCTGCATCATCCAGTACGCGTCCGCCGCGTTGGACGGGCTGACCACCTTCAGGCCCGCCACGTGCGCGAACAGCGCCTCGGGGGACTCGGAGTGGTGCTCGACCGCGCCGATGCCGCCGCCGTAGGGGATGCGGATGACGACCGGCATCCTGACCTTGCCCAGCGAGCGCGCGTGCATCTTCGCGAGCTGGGTGACGATCTGGTCGTAGGCCGGGAAGACGAAGCCGTCGAACTGGATCTCCACCACCGGGCGGTACCCGCGCAGGGCCAGGCCGATCGCGGTGCCCACGATGCCGGACTCGGCCAGCGGGGTGTCGACGACCCGGTCCTCGCCGAAGTCCTTCTGCAGGCCGTCGGTGACCCGGAAGACACCGCCGAGCTTGCCGACGTCCTCGCCCATGACCAGGACCTTGGGGTCCGACTCCAGCGCGCGGCGCAGCGATTCGTTGATCGCCTTCGCCAGCGCCATCTTCTCCGCTGCCATGTCAGACCCCCTCTGCGTCTGCGAACGATGCCTGGTAGGCGGCGAACTGCGCCCGCTCCTCGTCCACGAGCGCGTGTCCGTCCGCGTACACGTTCTCGAAGATGGCGAAACGGTCCGGGTCCGGCATGGCGCGGACCACTTCGCGCACTCGTTTGCCCAACGCCTCGCTCTCGGCCTCCAGTTCCGCGAAGAATCCCTCGTCCGTGTGGTGTGCGGACTCCAGGAAGCGGCGAAGGCGCAGGATCGGGTCCTTGGCCTCCCAGGCGGCCCGCTCGTCGTCGTGCCGGTAGCGGGAGGGGTCGTCCGAGGTGGTATGGGCGCCCATGCGGTAGGTGAACGCCTCGATCAGGGCCGGTCCCTCGCCGCGTCGCGCGCGGTCCAGGGCCCAGCGGGTGACCGCGAGGGAGGCCAGCACGTCGTTGCCGTCGACGCGGACGCCGGGGAAGCCGAAGCCCTGGGCGCGCTGGTAGAGCGGCACCCGGGTCTGCTTCTCGTTGGACTCGGAGATCGCCCACTGGTTGTTCTGGCAGAAGAACACCACGGGGGCGTTGTAGACGGCGGCGAAGTTGAACGCCTCGCTCACGTCGCCCTGGCTGGAGGCACCGTCGCCGAAGTACGCGATCACGCCCGAGTCGGCGCCGTCCTTGGCCACGCCCATCGCGTAGCCCGTGGCGTGCAGCGCCTGCGAGCCGATGACGATGGTGTACAGGTGGAAGTTGTTGCTGTTGGGGTCCCAGCCGCCGTGGTTCACGCCGCGGAACATGCCGAGCAGGTTGGTCGGGTCCACCCCGCGGCACCAGGCGACGCCGTGCTCGCGGTAGGTCGGGAAGACGTAGTCGTCCTCGCGGGTGGCCCGGCCGGAGCCGATCTGGGCCGCCTCCTGGCCCAGCAGGGAGGCCCACAGTCCCAGCTCGCCCTGGCGCTGCAGGGCGGTGGCCTCGGCGTCGAAGCGCCGGGTGAGCACCATGTCGCGGTACAGGCCGCGCAGCTCCTCGGGGGTGATGCCGGCGACGTACGAGGCGTACTCGGCGTGTGCGGCGTCCTCGACGCGCTCGCCCTCGGGCGTCAGCAACTGCACCAGTTCCGGCTCGGTGCCCTTGCGGGCAGCGGTACGGGTGGTGCCGGTGGTGCGAGTGGTGCGCTTGCCGGTGCCGGCCTTGGCGCCGGTGGTACCGGCCGCCTTGGTGCCGGTGGTCCCGGCCGCCTTGCTTCCGGCGCTGCGTCGCGGCTTGCGCGCGGCAGTGCTCTCGGTCACGTGTGCTCCTCCGTCGGTCCGGCCCCCGGGTTCGCCGGAAGCCAGTGCGGCTCACCTGCGGCCCGGCGGGACGCACAAGGGTGGGTGCGGCCCGGTCGGGGACAGGCGTGACAGGTGCCCCGGCGAGCGCCCTGCGAACAGCACGTTACCCAGTGCTCCACATTTCTGTGAAACCCCTCCTGACCTGCGTTTTTACTTGGATATCCGAGTAAATCGACGTAGGGCGGAAGTTTTACTGGTCACAGCCTTGCAGGGGGCCGGAACAACGGCACGTTATCCCGGCCACCCCGGGCACGGGAAGAGTCGGTGTGTGACACTGACCGCGTGCGCGAAGACGGAAAAATCCGGGTATTCCTCCTCGACGACCACGAGGTGGTCCGGCGCGGGGTGCACGACCTCCTCGCCGGCGAGGCCGACATCGAGGTGGTGGGCGAGGCCGGCACGGCCGCCGAGGCGCAGGCCCGGGTCTCCGCCACCCGTCCGGACGTCGCCGTGCTGGACGTACGGCTGCCGGACGGCAGCGGAGTGGAGGTCTGCCGCGACATCCGCTCCCGGGACGAGTCCGTGCGCTGCCTGATGCTGACCTCCTTCGCCGACGACGAGGCCCTCTTCGACGCGATCATGGCGGGCGCCTCCGGCTACGTCCTCAAGGACATCCGCGGCGCCGAGCTGCTCGCCGCCGTGCGGGAGGTCGCGGCCGGGAAGTCGCTGCTCGACCCGGCGGCCACCGCGCGGGTGCTGGAACGGCTGCGCGACGGCGGCACGAAGCCCGACGACCGGCTGGCCCGCCTCACCGACCAGGAGCGCCGCATCCTGGAGCTGATCGGCGAGGGCCTGACCAACCGCGCCATCGGCGAGCGGCTGCACCTGGCGGAGAAGACGATCAAGAACTACGTGTCGAGCCTGCTGGGCAAGCTGGGCATGCAGCGGCGTTCCCAGGCGGCCGCCTTCGTGGCCCGGCTGGAGGCCGAGAACCGCTGACGGCCCCCGCTCCGCGCCGGGCCGTCCCCGGCCCCGGGCCCGCGCGGGGGCTTGCTCGGGACTCCCGTTCGGCGGCCTACTCGGGACTTACGTCCCCTCCTGTCGGGGCGGGCGACTCTGGTGCGGGGCCACGCGCTCGCGCACAGTGAGTCCATGCCCTCCGACGAACAGCTCGCCGTCGGCCTGCTCGGCCGCACCGCCTACGGCCGGGCGGCCACCACCATGCGCGCCCTGCCCATCCTCGCCCTCGCGCGCCACATCGTGACCGACGGCCGGGTGCTGCTGCGCATGCCCAGGAGCTGGGGGTACCACCAGGTGTGCGCCGGGAGCGTCGTCGCGTACGGAGCGGACAACCTGACCTCCGCGCGGCCCGGCGAGAGCCTGTGGACCGTACAGGTGGTGGGCCGGTGCGAGGCCCACGAGCCGAGCGCCGCCGAGCTGGAGCGGTTCGGTCCGGCGCCGAGCCGGGTGGACGGCGAGCCGTTCGAGCCCGCCTACCTGAGCGTCGACCCGCAGTTCGGCACGGTGCACTTCACGGACGGGGCGGCGGGACCCGCGTAGGCGAACGCAACGCGCGCGTGAAGCCCGACTGCGGGCCGCACGCGCGCGTGGGGGGTGTGGAACGGCTCAGCCGCTGCCGTCGCCGCCCTCGGAACCGCCCGGGGCGCCGGTGGCGCCACCCGTCGGCTGCTCGCCGCCACCGGTCTGGTCACCGCCACCGGTCGGCTCACCGCCACCAGTCGGCTCACCGCCACCAGTCGGCTCACCGCCACCGGTGGGCTCCCCGCCGCCGGTCGGCTCACCGCCACCGGTCTGGTCACCGGTCGGATCACCCGTCTCGGTCTGCGACGGCGTCCACGACGGCGTGTACGGCCGGTCCCAGTCCCCGCCGCCGGAGCCGCCCCCGCCCGAGCCCTGCTCCGTGCCCGGGTCCTTGCTCTGCTGTGTCTCCTCGTCGCTGGGCGACGGACTGGGCGACTCCTCGCCGGTGCTCTGGGACGTGGTCGCCGACGGGCTCTTGTCCGTCTCGGTGCCGCTCCCGCCACCGCCGCTGTTGTTCAGGGCCAGCGCGACGCCCGCCGCGACCGCGATCACCGCGAGGACGGCCAGTATCCACAGCTTGCCGCGGCCGCTGCCCTTGTTGCCGGCGCCCTCGAAGCCGCCGTCGTCGCCCCCGCCGTAGCCGCGCGGCAGGATCGGCTGGGGGATCTGCTGGGTGCCCGACGCCCCGTGGTCGGCGGGGTGGGGCATCACCGTGGTGCCCGCCAGGCCGGCCGAGGGGGTGTGCCGCCCGTCGTGCGCGGCGACCGGGCCGGTGTTCCAGGTGCCGGTGTGACCGCCCTGCTCGTACAGCATCTGCAGCGCGTACTGGACCAGGCCGCGCATCTCCTCGGCGGTCTGGAAGCGGTCGTCGGGCTCCTTGGCCAGCGAGCGCATCACCAGGCCGTCCAGCTCCGGCGGAGTGGCGTCGGAGACCTCGGACGGGGGCGTCGGGATGTCCTGCACGTGCTGGTAGACCACCGACAGCGGGGTCTCACCGGTGAACGGCGGGCGCAGCGCGAGGAGTTCGTAGAGCAGGCAGCCCGTCGCGTACAGGTCGGAGCGGTGGTCGACGGCCTTGCCGAGGGCCTGCTCCGGGGAGAGGTACTGCGGGGTGCCCATGACCATGCCGGTCTGCGTCATCGTCGACTGGGCGCCGTGCAGGGCGCGGGCGATGCCGAAGTCCATCACCTTGACCGCGCCCGCGTTGGTGATGATGACGTTGGCCGGCTTGATGTCGCGGTGCACGATGCCGTGCTGGTGGGAGTAGGCGAGCGCCTCCAGGACACCGGAGACGATGATCAGCGCCTGTTCGGGCCCCGGCGCCTCGGCGTTGAGGAGGAGGTCGCGGATGGTGCGTCCTTCGACGATCTCCATCACGATGTACGGCACGGACTGGCCGCCGACGACGTCCTCGCCCGAGTCGTACACGGCCACGATGGCGTGGTGGTTGAGGCCCGCCACCGACTGCGCCTCGCGCGTGAAGCGGGCCTTGGAGACCGGGTCCTCGGCGAGGTCCGCGCGCAGCAGCTTGACCGCCACGGTGCGCCCCAGGCGGACGTCCTCGGCGGCGAACACCTCGGCCATGCCGCCCCGCCCGAGCCTGCGGGTCAGCCGGTACCGGCCGTCGCCGACCAGGCCGCCGTTGCCCCAGTTCTCCGGCGCGTCAGACATACCGCCGCCAGATGCCTCGGGTTCGGACGGGCCCTGGGCGCGCTGCTGCTGTGCCATCAGTCCTCGCCGTCGTTTCTGCCCGCGGTACGCGCGGTGTTGTTACGGTCTCCGTCGGCCACGCTACAGCCTTCGCGGGGGCCTCCGGTCCGGGATGGGCGCCGGGACCGGACATGAGACGGACCGGTCATGAAACCCTGGTTCCGTACTCTCGTGCAAATTCCGTGTACCGGCGGTACGCCCGCTGTAACGCTTCCGCGACGCTTCTTTCGCGTACGGTCACGGAACGGGCACCGCGCTTGACGTGTCAGTGCCCTGGGGCAGACTTGGCCGGGAATAGCACTTTCGATCACGAGCGCGCGTGCCGCCGCCACCGGCGCCCGCCGTCTATGGGGGACGCAGAGACATGAGCCAGGACGCCGGACAGGGACGGTACGCGGGGCGGGCACTCGCCGGCGGCCGTTACCAGCTGCGCGACTTGCTCGGCGAGGGCGGCATGGCCTCGGTGCACCTGGCGTACGACTCGGTCCTCGACCGCCAGGTCGCGATCAAGACGCTGCACACCGAACTCGGTCGCGAACAGGCCTTCCGCGAGCGCTTCCGCCGCGAGGCCCAGGCCGTGGCGAAGCTCACGCACACCAACATCGTCTCCGTCTTCGACACCGGCGAGGACGACCTGGACGGTCTGACGACTCCGTACATCGTCATGGAGTACGTCGAGGGCCGGCCGCTGGGTTCGGTGCTCGACGAGGACGTGCGGCAGCAGGGCGCGATGCCCGCCGACAAGGCGCTGAGGATCACCGCCGACGTGCTGGCGGCGCTGGAGATCAGCCACGAGATGGGCCTGGTCCACCGCGACATCAAGCCGGGCAACGTGATGATGACCAAGCGCGGCGTGGTCAAGGTCATGGACTTCGGCATCGCCCGCGCCATGCAGTCCGGCGTGACCTCGATGACGCAGACCGGCATGGTCGTCGGCACCCCCCAGTACCTCTCGCCGGAGCAGGCCCTCGGCCGCGGCGTCGACGCCCGCTCCGACCTGTACTCGGTCGGCATCATGCTGTTCCAGCTCGTCACCGGCCGTCTGCCGTTCGACGCCGACTCGCCGCTGGCGATCGCTTACGCGCACGTGCAGGAGGAGCCGGTCGCCCCGTCCAGTGTCAACCGCGCGCTGCCCCCGGCGGTGGACGCGCTGGTGGCCCGCGCGCTGAAGAAGAACCCCAACGAACGCTTCCCCAGCGCCGAGGCGATGCGCGACGAGTGCCTGCGCGTGGCGGCGTCCTTCCAGGCGGCACCGCCGAGCATCGTGCCCGGGGCCCAGACGTCGAGCGGCGCGGGTGTCGGCTCCGCGGTCTTCCCGCCGGTCGACCAGAGCACCCCGGCGCCCACGGGCCCGGTGCAGACGCCGTACCAGCCGTCCCCGGCCGCCGGCCCGAACCCGTACGGCACCCCGGCACCGGCGGCGCACTCGTCCGCGTACGGCTATCCGCAGCAGGCCGGGTACCAGACGCCGGCCCCGTACGGACAGCAGCCCGCCACGCCGCCGCCGTACAACCTGACGCCGTCCGCTCCGGGCTCCTCCGGCGGGGGCAGGAACAACATGCCGGTGATCATCGGCTCGATCGTGGTCGCCGTGGTGGCCGTCGGCGGACTGATCGCCGCGCTGCTGATGAACGGCGGCGGGGACGACGACCCGGAGGCCGGCGGCGGCTCCGCGAGCGCGTCGGCGTCGCCGTCGAAGGCGGAGGGCTACCGCGGTCCGGACAAGAAGAAGACCATCGAGACGGACAAGTGCACCGAGCCGCAGGAGTCGTACAACGACCCGGACATGATCGAGGTGCCGGACTTCACCTTCAAGCACATCGACTCGGTCAAGGCGTGCTTCAACGCCGCGGGCTGGCGGATGAAGGTCGTCGAGGTCGACGAGAACACCTACGGCGAGGGATCGGTCCGCGACCAGTTCCCCGTCGCGGGCACGGACGTCGACCCGGAGCACATGCCGACGATCCAGCTCAAGGTCTCCACGGGCAACCCGGCCACCGAATGAGCCCGTGACCGCGTGACGCGAGGCCGACGACGAAGGGCCCGGCAGCAGGTGCTGCCGGGCCCTTCGCGCTGTCGGCCGATGCCGTTCGTACGGGTGGTGGGACGCCGTTCCTACAGGTAGGGGCCGCCGGACCGGCCGCCCGGGTGCGGGGGCTCCTCGCCCTCGGGGACGGAGCCGGGCGGCAGCGCACGGCGCATCTGCTCCAACTGGGCCCGCGCGGCCATCTGCTGGGCGAACAGCGTGGTCTGGATGCCGTGGAAGAGACCCTCGAGCCAGCCGACGAGCTGTGCCTGGGCGATCCGCAGTTCGGCGTCGGTGGGGGTGCCGTCGTCCGTGAAGGGCAGGGAGAGCCGCTCCAGCTCCTCCACCAGCTCCGGAGCCAGTCCGTCCTCCAGCTCCTTCACCGAGCTGGCGTGGATCTCCTTGAGCCGGACCCGGCTGGCCTCGTCCAGGGGCGCGACCCGCACCTCCTCGAGCAGTTGCTTGATCATGCTGCCGATCCGCATGACCTTGGCAGGCTGCTCCACCTGCTCGGTCACCGGGATCTCACGGGATTCGTCGTCCCCGCCGCCGCTGAGCGCCATTCCGTCCTGGCCGACGACCAGGATCTGGGGGTTCTCCGGCGACCTGTCGTTCCTCGGCATTTCCATGCCGCCATTGTCCCTCACCCGTTCCCGGCGAAGGGGCGCTGCCCCGGGGAAAACCCGGCCCACGCGTTCGGAGGCGCCCGGAATGCCGGTATCGCCGACCGGTGTGAGGCTTGTTCCGTCGGTTTCCACGTACGGGTATCAGCGGGAGGGGGTCACCGACGTGACTCCATGGCTGCGCACACTGCGGGCGACGGGGCTGACGGCGGCCCTGGGCGTCGGCGCGGTGGTGTCGCCCTGCGGTGCGGGAGCGGCCCTGGCCGCCGGTGCGGGACCCGCCGCGGTGACGGCGGGGCCGGTCACGGCGGCCCCCGCGAAGCCGTCCCCGGTGTCCTCCGGTCCGGGGCACGACGCGGGGCCGGACTCGGCCACCGACCCGGACGGCTTCGCCACCCACGACGGACGGGGCGGTCACGAACGTCCCGGGCGCCCCGCCGATCCCGGCCGGCCCGAGCGCCCGGACCCCCCGCCCGCCTCCCGGCCCACCGCGGATGCCGGCCCCCCGGACGGTTCCGGCGAGCCGTCCCCCGATTCCCCCGCCCCGTCCGCCTCCCGTGCCACTCCCGCCCCGGAGCCCTCCCGGGGCGGGGACGGGCCGGGCGGGGGACGGCAGCGGCCCGGCCGCGCCGAGGAGCGTGAGCGGGACCACCGGGACACGCACCGGGACACCGGCCGTGACCCGGACGACGACGGCGACGGCGTACCCGAGCCCCCGGCCGCCGTCACCGCGGCTCCGGCCGGAGAGTCCGAGGCCGCGCCGGTCCCCTCGGTCTCCCCGTCCCGCTCCGCGGCGCCGGCCGGCGTGCGGACCCAGCAGGCCGCCGAGCCCGGGCTGCGGGTCCTCCCGCTGGGCACCGGGCTGGTCCTCATCGGCCTCGGCCTCGCCCTGGGCCTCGTGGGGCTGCGCCTGCGCCGGGGGTAGGGGCCGCCACTCGCCCGCGGGCCACCCCCGGCCGGCTACGAGGTGACCAGCAGCACCTTGCCGATGTGGCCGCTCTCCTCCACCACCCGGTGGCCCTGCGCGGCCTCGCTCATCGGCAGCTCACGGTCGACCACCGGACGGATGTGCTCCCCGGCGAACAACGGCCAGACGTGCTCCCGTACGGCCGCCACGATGGCCGCCTTCTCCTCCAGGGGGCGGGCCCGCAGCGAGGTGGCGCTCACCGCGGCGCGCTTGGCGAGCAGCGTGCCGATGTCCAGCTCGCCCTTGCGGCCGCCCTGCATGCCGATGATGGCGAGCCGGCCGTTCACGGCGAGGGCCTGGACGTTGCGGTCGAGGTACTTCGCGCCCATGTTGTCGAGGATGACGTCGGCACCCGCACCGCCGGTCGCGTCTTTCACCTCGGCGACGAAGTCCTGCTCGCGGTAGTTGACCAGGACGTCCGCGCCCAGCTCTGCGCAGCGCTCCAGCTTCTCCTTCGTCCCCGCCGTCACCGCGACCTTCGCACCGACGGCCTTGGCGAGCTGGATCGCCATGGTGCCGATGCCGCTGGAGCCGCCGTGCACGAGCAGCGTCTCGCCGGGGCGCAGGTGGGCGACCATGAAGACGTTCGACCAGACCGTGCAGACCACCTCGGGCAGCGCCGCCGCTTCCTTCAGACCGACGCCCTGCGGCACCGGCAGGAGCTGCCCGGCCGGGACGACGACCTTCTCGGCGTAGCCGCCGCCCGCGAGCAGCGCGCACACCTCGTCGCCGACGGCCCAGCCGGACACCCCCGGGCCGAGCGCGGCGACGCGCCCGGAGCACTCCAGGCCGGGGTAGGCGGAGGCACCGGGCGGGGGGTCGTAGAAGCCCTGGCGCTGCATGATGTCGGCGCGGTTGACGGCGCTGGCCGTCACCTCGACCAGGACCTCGCCCTCGCCGGGCTGCGGATCGGGGACCTCGGTCCACACCAGCGCCTCGGGGCCGCCGGGTTCGGAAATCGTGATCGCATGCATGAGGGCGACGCTACTCCTGTGTCCCGCCCCGGCCCCGAGAACGCCGCCGCCCCGTTCACCTGGCCGCGCGGGGGCGGTTCAGTCGCGGGGCAGCGGGCGGGCGTCGGGGGCCACGTGGGTGGCCGGGGTCGCCCGGACGATCGTGATCAGGCGGTCCGTCAGTTCCAGTCCGCCGACGGCCGGATCGTCGTAACCCAGGACCCGGTGCCCGCGCAGCACGCTCACCACGAGATCGTCCACCTCCCTCAGGTTCTTGCCGACCTCGGACTTTATGACGGGCCGTTCGATGAGGTCGAGGCCGCTGCCCTGGCTGATGAGGTCCTCCATCACCATGCCGGCGGCGGGGCTGAGCACGGAGAGTCCGAGCAGCCGGCCCGCCGCGCTGGCGCTGGTGATCACGGCGTCGGCGCCGGACTGCTTCAGCAGCGGCGCGTTCTCCTCCTCGCGGACCGCGACCACGATCTTCGCCGCGCGGTTGAGCTGCCGGGCCGTCAGCGTGACCAGCACGGCCGTGTCGTCGCGCTGGGTGGCGATGATGATCTGCCTGGCGCGGAACACCTCGGCCCGGTTGAGCACGTCACTGCGGGTGGCGTCACCGATCACGCCCGCGTAGCCGTGGGCCGCCGCGGCCTCGATGGCCTTTCCGCTGGGGTCGACCACGACCACCTGGTCCTTGCGGAGCCCGGTCGCGCAGACGGTCTGGATCGCCGACCGGCCCTTGGTCCCGAAGCCGACGACGACGGTGTGATCGCGCAAGGCGGACCTCCAGCGGTTCAGGCGCCACTCCTCCCGAGTGCGCTCGGTGAGGGCTTCCAGCGTGGTACCGACCAGGATGATCAGGAACAGCACGCGCAGGGGCGTGATGACGAAGATGTTGGTCAGCCGGGCGGCGTCGCTGACGGGCGTGATGTCACCGTACCCGGTGGTGGAGAGGGTGACGGTGGCGTAGTAGAAGGAGTCGAGGAGGTCGACGGAGCCGTCGGAGTTGTCGGTGTAGCCGTCGTGGTCCGCGTACACGATGACGGCCGTCACCACGAGGACCACCAGGGCGATGGACAACCGTTTGGCGACCTGACGGAACGGGTGCTCCACCAGCTTCCTGGGGAGTTTCACCTTGTGGGTCACCAGGTGTTCGTCCGCCTGGCGGGCGATCGCGTCCTGGCCCGGAAGTTTCACGTGAAACACACCCCGATTCCGCCGGCCGCCCAGGGCATGTCGAGCAGCTCGGTCTCCTGCCCCGGCCGCGCTCCGCCCGGGGGTACGACGGCCAGCGCGTCGGCTGCCGCGATGCCGCGCAGCATCGCCGGACCGTTGTACCGCAGCGGCACGGCGCCCTCCCCGCGCAGCACGACCGGCACGAGCCGGGTGTCGTGCGGGTGCCCGTGCACCGCGTCCCGCAGCGGCAGCGCGTACGTCTCGGGCGCCGGCCGGGCGGCGAGGGTGCGCAGCAGGGGCTCGGCGAGGGTGAGCAGTCCGGAGACGGCGGCGAGGGGGTTGCCGGGCAGCCCGACGAGGTGCTGGTCGTCCTTGAGGCGGGCCAGCAGCATGGGGTGGCCGGGGCGGACCCGGACGCCGTCGACGAGAAGCTCGGCTCCGGTCCGGTGCAGGGTGGGATGGACGTGGTCGACGGGGCCCGCCGCGGTGCCGCCGGTCGTGACGATCAGGTCGGCGTCGGAGGTGGTGACGGCGCGGTGCAGGGCCTCGGCGTCGTCGCCGAGGCGGCGGACGGTGCGGACCTCGGCGCCCAGCGCGCGCAGCCACGGCGGCAGCATCGGGCCGAGCGCGTCCCGGATGAGGCCGTCGTGCGGGAGGCCCTCGGTGAGCAGCTCGTCGCCGAGGACTAGGACGTCGACGCGGGGGCGGGGCACCACGGTGAGCGTGTCGTACCCGGCGGCCGCCGCGAGCCCCAGTACGGCGGGGGTCGTGAGGGTGCCGACGGGCAGCAGGTGGTCGCCGCTGCGGCACTCCTGGCCGCGCGGGCGGATGTCCTGGCCGTGGACGGCCTCACGGGTGGGGTGCAGACGGCCGCGCTCGTCGGTGCGGCCGTGCTCGGTGCGCAGAACGGCGGTGGTGTCCGGGGGGACGCGTGCGCCGGTGGCGATGCGGACGGCCTCGCCGTCGGTGAGGGGCGCGGGTACCGCGTGTCCGGCCAGGACGCCCTCGTCGCGCACGGCCCAGGGGCCCGGTCCGGCGACGGCCCAGCCGTCCATCGCGGAGGTGTCGAAGGAGGGCAGGTCGGTGAGGGCGGCCAGGGGCGCGGCCAGGGTGAGGCCGAGGGCGGCGTCGAGGGGCACGGATACCGGGGAGCGGCGGGCCGAACGGGCGGCGGCGCGGGCCGCCCGTTCGGCGGTCGCCCGGGCCTCGGGCCAGGGGAGGGCGCGGGGGTGGGAGTCGGCCGGACGGTGCGGGGCGTGCGGGTCGGGCGTGCCGTGACCGCCGGGGCCGCGGCGGGCGGGGCCGGAGTTCTCCCTCACCAGGGCGAGCGCCTCCTCGACGTCGAGGTCCTCGGTCTCCGCGTCGTCCCGCGTGCCGGGGGAGGTCATCACGCGTCCGGGCGGGTGTCGGGGGCGGCGTCGGGTGTGCCCTGCGCGGGGGCGGTACCGGTGCCGGCGCTCTCCTCGGCCCAGCGCAGCGCGAGGGCCGCGGCCTTGCGGGCGGCCTCGGCGACGGCCTCGGGGCCGCCCTGGGCCCGCCCGGCGGCGTAACCGACGAGGAAGGTGGTCAGCGGGGCCGCGGGCCTGGCCACCCCGTGTGCGGCGTCGCGCGCGAGATCGAGCAGGACCTTGGTGTCGACGTCCAGGTCGATGCCCAACTCGTCCTTGGCTGCGGTAATCCATTCATCCAACACGTGACCATGCTCCCTGATGCGTGCCCTTGCGGTGGCGATGTCGTCCCAGGTGTCGCAGTCGAAGGAGGCGACGGCGTCCGGGAGGCGGGTGAGGCGCAGCGCGCCGGTCAGGCGGCGCAACGGCAGCCCGGTCAGCGCGGCCCCCTCGGGGGCCCCCTCCGCCCCCTCGGTCCCCTCCGCCCCCTCGGCCCGGTCCCGGGCGAGCACTGCCAGCTCACGGCGCAGTGCCGAGGCGCGGTAGGCGGCGACGAGCGGCTGGTCGCGGCCGTCGGCGTCGGTGAGGAGCGCTCCGTCGGCGTCGCCCGCGGCGAGGGCCGACAGCAGCCTCTCGACGGCCGGCCCGGCGAGGAACGGCAGGTCGGCGGAGACCACGACGACGTGCTCCGCGGTGGTGTGCCGCAGGCCGGCGGCGAGGGCGGCGAGCGGTCCGCCGCCGGGCGGGTCCTCGCGCGCCCAGGTCACGGGGTGCGCGGTGGGCCGGGGTTCGGCGACGACGACGGTGGTCCGGGCCCCGGCGCAGGCGGCCAGTACCCGGTCGAGCAGCGCCCGGCCGCCCACCCGCAGTCCGGGCTTGTCCGCGCCGCCGAGCCGCCGGGCGGCCCCTCCGGCGAGCACGACGGCGTCGTACCCGGCGGGGCCGGAACCCGGCGGGGGTTCCACCGGCCCGGCACCGGCGTCCGGGGCGGGGTCGCTGCCGGCGCGCGGGGCGCCGGCGGGCTCGTACGCGGTCATCCCCCGAGTATGGGGCCCTGCGCGATCACAGGGAACGCAGGGGAGCCCGCGCGATCGAAGCGTGGTCGGACGCGCCGTCACCCGGGCGGCGCCGGCGCGGGTTTCACAGGGTCCGCAGCAGCACGGCAGGCTGTTCCACGCAGTCCGCCACGTACCGCAGGAAGCCGCCCGCCGTGCCGCCGTCGCACACCCGGTGGTCGAAGGTGAGCGAGAGCTGCACGACCTGGCGCGCCGCCAACTCGCCCTCGTGCACCCACGGCTTGGGGACGATGCGGCCGACGCCGAGCATGGCGGCCTCGGGGTGGTTGATGATCGGCGTGGAGCCGTCGACGCCGAACACGCCGTAGTTGTTCAGCGTGAAGGTGCCGCCGGTCAGCTCCCCCGGGGCCAGCCGGCCGGCCCGGGCCGCCTCGGTCAGCCGGGCGAACTCCGCGGTGAGCGACTCGGCGTCCCGCGCGTGCGCGTCCCGGACGACCGGCACGACCAGACCGCGGTCCGTCTGGGCGGCGAAGCCGAGGTGGACCCGGTCGAGCCGGACGATCTCCCGGGCCTCCGGGTCGACCGTCGAGTTCAGCTCCGGGAACCGGGCCAGGGCCGCCGTGCAGATCCGGGCCAGCAGGGCGACCAGGGAGATCTTCGGCCCCCCGGCGGCGTTCATCGCGGTGCGCGCCCGCATCAGCTCCGTCGCGTCGGCGTCCACCCAGCAGGTGGCGTCGGGGATCTCGCGCCGGCTGCGGGAGAGCTTGTCGGCGACGGCTCCGCGCACGCCCTTGAGAGGAACGCGGGTGCCGTCGGAGGGTGCCGCCGCCGCGGCCCGCGCCCCGCTCGTCCCGGCCGCCTGGTCCGCCGTACGGCCGCCCTGTGCGGCGGCGGCCCGCAGCGCGTACTCGACGTCCGCGCGCAGGATCAGCCCGTCCGGTCCCGAACCGGCCAGCTCGCGCAGGTCCAGGTCGTGCTGGCGGGCCAGCCTGCGCACCAGCGGGGAGATGACCGGGACCGGGCCCTCCACCGGCTCGCCGACGGGGCCCGCCGGTCCGGTGGGCCCCCCGGCGTCGCGGGCCCGGCCGTTGGCCCGCCCGGCGGCGCCGGTGGCGACCCGGCGCTCGGGCCGCACCCGGCGCCGCCGCGACGCGGGAGCCTCGGAGGTGCCGTACCCCACCAGGACGTTGCCGGAGCCCTCCGGCTCCCTCTCCGCGGCCGGCGGTTCGGCGGCCGGTGCCTCACCGGTAGCAGTGCCGGTGCCGGACGCACGCGCCGGTCCGTCCGCCGCGGTCGCGCCCACCGCCACGGTCACCAGGGGCGCCCCGACGGGCAGTTCCGTGCCCTCCTCGCCGAAACGGGCGGTGACCACACCGCCGTAGGGGCAGGGCACCTCGACCATCGCCTTGGCCGTCTCGACCTCGACGACCGGCTGGTCGACGGCGACCACGTCGCCGACCTCGACCAGCCAGCGCACGATCTCCGCCTCGGTGAGCCCCTCACCGAGGTCGGGGAGCTTGAACTCCAGGCTGTGCCCGTCAGAAGCGTGTGCCATCAGCTCTCGGCCTCCCACTGCAGGCGCCCCACGGCGTCCAGGATGCGGTCCACACCGGGCAGGTGGTGACGCTCCAGCATCGGCGGAGGATACGGGATGTCGAAACCGGCCACCCGCAGCACCGGTGCCTCCAGGTGGTGGAAACAGCGCTCCGTGACCCGGGCCGCGATCTCCCCGCCCGGGCCCCCGAAGGAACCCGACTCGTGGACGACCACCGCTCGTCCCGTCCGCCGCACCGAGGCGCACACCGTCTCGTCGTCGAACGGCACCAGGGAGCGCAGGTCGACGACTTCGAGGTCCCACCCCTCGGCCCGGGCCGCCTCGGCCGCCTCCAGGCAGACGGCCAGCGACGGCCCGTACGTGATGAGCGTGGCGCTCCGGCCGGAACGCCGCACCACCGCGCGGCCCACCGGCTCAACGGGTGCGGGCTCCTCGGGGTTCCAGGAGTCCTTCGACCAGTACAGCCGCTTGGGTTCGAGGAAGACCACCGGGTCGTCGGAGGCGATGGACGCGCGCAGCAGCCCGTAGGCGTCGGCGACGGTCGCGGGCGTGACGACATGGAGCCCCGGAGTCGCCATGTAGTACGCCTCGGACGAGTCGCTGTGGTGCTCGACGCCGCCGATGCCGCCGCCGTAGGGGATGCGGATGGTCAGCGGCAGGGGCATCTTCCCGCGCGTGCGGTTGCGCATCTTGGTGACGTGGCTGACGACCTGCTCGAACGCCGGATACGCGAAGGCGTCGAACTGCATCTCGACGACCGGCCGCAGCCCGTACATCGCCATGCCGACGGCCGTGCCGAGGATGCCGGCCTCGGCGAGCGGCGTGTCCGTGCAGCGGTCGTCGCCGAACTCCGCGGCGAGCCCGTCGGTGATCCGGAAGACGCCGCCGAGCGTGCCCACGTCCTCGCCGAGGACGTGCACGCCCGGGTCGGCGGCCATGGCGTCGCGCAACGCGCGCGTGAGGGCCTGCGCCATGGTGGCCGGCTTGACGGCGACGGTGGTCATCGACGTCCCCCTTCCGCCGCTCCCATGTCCCGGGCCGCGCTCTCGGACTCCGCCTCCAGCTCCGCCCGCAACTGGTCGCGCTGCTCGCGAAGCTGCGGGGTGGGCTCGGCGTAGACGTGGTCGAAGAGGTCCAACGGGTTCAGCGACGGGTCCTCGTTCATGCGGGCGCGCAGGTCGGCGGCCAGGGCCTCGGCGTCCTCGCGGGCGGCGCGGACGCCGTCCTCGTCGAGCAGGCCGCGCTCGGTCAGCTCGCGCTCCAGCAGCTCGACCGGGTCGTGCCGGCGCCAGGTCTCCACCTCGGCGTCGCCCCGGTAGCGCGTGGCGTCGTCGGCGTTGGTGTGCGCGTCGACGCGGTACGTCACCGCCTCCACCAGCGTGGGACCGCCGCCCGCGCGCGCGTGCCGTACGGCGTCGGAGAGGACCTCGTGCACCGCGACGGCGTCGTTGCCGTCGACCAGGCGGCCGGGCATCCCGTAGCCGACGGCCTTGTGGGCCAGCGACGGTGCGGCGGTCTGCTTGTCGAGCGGGACGGAGATCGCGAAGCCGTTGTTCTGCACGAGGAAGACAACCGGGGCCCGCCAGACGGCGGCGAAGTTCAGCGCCTCGTGGAAGTCGCCCTCGCTGGTGCCGCCGTCGCCGACCATGGCGAGCGCGACCACGTCGTCGCCCTTGAGGCGGGCGGCGTGGGCGAGGCCCACGGCGTGCGGGAGCTGGGTCGCCAGCGGCGTGGACAGCGGTGCGACCCGGTGCTCGCAGGGGTCGTAGCCGGTGTGCCAGTCGCCGCGCAGCAGGGTGAGCGCCTCGACCGGGTCGACGCCGCGGGAGACGACCGCGAGGGTGTCGCGGTAGCTGGGGAAGAGCCAGTCCCGCTCCTCCAGGACCAGCGCGGCGGCGACCTCGCACGCCTCCTGGCCGGTGCTGGAGGGATAGACGGCCAGCCGACCCTGCCGGGTCAGCGCCGTGGCCTGCGCGTTGTAGCGGCGGCCGCGCACCAGCCGGGCGTAGAGCGTGCGCAGCAGCTCGGTGTCGGCGCGGTCCGCGGCCTTGGTCCCCAGGACGCGGTGGGGCTCGGCGTCCGGCAGCAGCGGCGCGGGATCGGTACGGGGCTGCCAGGCGGGCGGCGGTGTGGGCCGATAGGCGCCCCGCTGCTCCATGACCGTCATGACGGCACCTCCTCGTGGGAGCGAAGCTCTGGGCTCGTCACGGGTGTGACGGGCCTCACCTACCGATTGTTCGGTCGTCGGCACATTTTGGCTACATGCGGCCCCGGGCTGTGGACAAACGGTTCTCCACAGCCTGTGATGGACGCAGTACGTCCACCAGGGGAAGGCGGGGGCACGTGGCAGATGAACAAATGGCCGACCGTCACGGGGAGGGCGGCGGCCCCGACGAGCCCGCCGCGCCGCCCCCACGCCCGCTGGACGCCATCGACCACGACATCCTGCGCATGCTCCAGGCCGACGGCCGCGCCTCCATACGGTCGGTCGCCGAGCGGGTGCACGTCTCGCGCGCCAACGCCTACGCGCGCATCAACCGCCTCGTCGAGGACGGCGTCATCCGCGGGTTCGGCGCCCGCGTCGACCACGAACGCGCCGGGCACGGCACCTCGGCGTACATCACCCTGAAGATCGTCCAGAACTCCTGGCGCACGGTCCGCGCCGAGCTGCGGAAGCTGCCCGGGGCCTCGCACATCGCGCTGGTGGGGGGCGACTTCGACGTACTGCTGCTGGTGCACACCCCGGACAACCGGGCCCTGCGCGAGCTGGTGCTCAGCCGCCTGCAGGCCATCCCGGAGGTGCTCAGCACCCGCACGCTGCTGGTCTTCGAGACCGAGGACCTCGAACCGCAGGGCTGAGCGGCGCGACCGGCCGGATAGCGCACGGGCCGGTCCCGCGCGGCTCAGGACGCCTTGCGCAGCCCGCCGAAGACCAGCCGCGCCACCGCGTCGACCACTTCCTGCCGGCCCGTGGCACCCCGGCCGTCGGGACCGTCCGGGCGGTACCACTCCACGATCGAGTTGATCATGCCGAAGACGAGGCGCGTGGCGAGCCGCACCTCCACGTCCGCGCGCACGTCGCCCTCGGCCGCCGCGTCCTTGAGCAGGGCGGCGACCCGGTGGTCGAACTCGCGCCGCCGCTCCAGCGCCCACCGCTCGGTGCCGGTGTTGCCGCGCACCCGCAGCAGCAGCGTGACGTAGGGCAGCTCCGCCATGAGCACCTCGACCATGCGCCGCACCACGTACTCGAGGCGCTCGGCGGCGCTCCCCACGCGCGCGTGCTCCTCGTCGAGGATCCCGAAGAGCTCGTCCAGGGCCCGGCTCACGGCCCGGCGCAGCAGTTCCTCCTTGCCGCTGACGTGGTGGTATATCGAGGACTTGGAGATCCCCGCCGCCTTGGACAGGTGCTCCATGGAGGTGCCGTCGTAGCCGCGCTCGATGAAGACCTGCACGGCGACCGACAGCAGCGTCTCGGGCGTGTACGTGTCACGCCTGGCGGTGGTCATGAGGGGGTGCCCTCCCCGGCGTCGGAGACGTGCGTGTGGCGGTGGAGCGCGAGGGACGGGGCGTGGCGCCCGGACGGGTCGAGTTCCCGCAGTTCGCCCAGGAGTTCGTAGACCCACCGCAGTCCCAGTCTGCGGCCCCATTCGACGGGTCCCAGCGGGTAGTTCACGCCAAGGCGCATGGCGGTGTCGACGTCCGCCGCCGAGGCCACGCGGCGGTCGACCGCGTCGTACGCCAGGTCCACGATCCGCGCGACCGTGCGCGCCACGATCATGCCGGGCACGTCGCCGACGACGCTGACCTCCTTGCCGAGCGCCTGGAACAGGCCGGTGGCCTCGGCGAGCGCGTGCGGCGGGGTGGTCGCGCCGGGGGCGAGGGCGATCCGGGCGGCCCGCCGGTAGTCGAGGGCGAGGTCGAAGTGGACGACGCCGCCGGTCTCGACCGAGGTCCGCCCGTCGGTGAGGCGGAGCCGGCCGCCGCCGGGCAGCACGACTTGCCCGGTGCTCCCGCCGTCCTCCGCGCGGACCTCGATCCCCGCCTCGCCGATCAGCTCGACCAGCTCGGCGGCCGGCCCCAGGTCGCCCTCGACGACGACGGACGCGGGCGCCCCGGCGGGTCCGGCGGTGTGCGGCCGGGGGCGCTCGGCGCCGTCCCGGTAGTCGTACCAGCCCTGCCCGCTCTTGCGGCCGAGCCGGCCGGACTCGACCAGGCGGCGCTGGGCCAGCGAGGGGGCGAAGCGCACGTCCTGGAAGAACGACCGCCACACGGAGTGCGTGACGGACTCGTTGACGTCCTGCCCGATGAGGTCGGTCAGCTCGAAGGCGCCCATCCTGAAGCCGCCGGACTCGCGCAGCACGGCGTCGATCGTGGCCGGGTCGGCGCCCTGTTCCTCGAAGACCGCGAAGGCCTCGGCGTAGAAGGGCCGGGCGATGCGGTTGACGACGAAGCCGGGGGTGTCTGCGCAGGCGACCGGGGTCTTGCCCCAGGCGCGGGCCGTCTCGTACGCGCGCGCGGCCGACGCGGGGTCGGTCGCGGACCCGGAGACCACCTCCACGAGCGGCAGCAGCGGCGCGGGGTTGAAGAAGTGCAGGCCGACGAGGCGGCCGGGGACGCGCAGCGCGCCGCCGACGGCGGTGACGGACAGCGAGGAGGTGTTGGTGGCCAGCAGACAGGCGTCGCCGACGACGTCCTCCAGGGCCCGGAACAGCTCCTGCTTGACGTCCAGCCGCTCCACGACGGCCTCGACGACGAGCGCGCACCCGGCGAGGTCGGCGAGGCTCCCGGCGGGCGCGAGCCGGGAACGGGCGGCGTCCCGTTCGGCACCGGTGAGGCGTTTCTTCTCGACGAGCCGGTCGAGCCGGGCGGCGATCGCGTCGGCCGCTTCCCGGGCCCGCCCGGCGACGGCGTCGTACAGCCGCACCGGGTGGCCCGCGACCAGCGCCACCTGGGCGATGCCCTGGCCCATGGTGCCGGTGCCGACGACGGCCACGGGGCTGCTGAGGTCGAGTGCTGTCATGTGCGCGATCCTCCCGCACGGGGTTTTCCACAGATGCGGCGGTCCCCCTTGTCCCGACCGATCGTTCGGTTACTCTAGCCGTGTCCGCCTGTTTCCGCCCAGGTTTCCCCCAGGTCCACGGACTCGACGGCGAGTCCGTGAGAGACGAGGAGTTGGTCCCGCATGGCCGCCGAACTCACCGCCCACCAGCTCATCGCCCAGCACCGGCCGACCCTCGACCTGGCGCTGGAGACGATCCGCACGCGCGCGTACTGGTCCCCCCACCCCGAGCACCCCAAGGCCTACGGGGAGAACGGCAGCCTGGACACCGCCGCGGGCAAGGCGGCCTTCGACGCCCTGCTCGGCACCCGCCTCGACCTCGGCCAGCCCGGCACCGACGGCTGGGTCGGCGGCGAGGTCTCCCCGTACGGGATCGAGCTGGGCGTGGAATACCCGCACGCCGACCTCGACGTGCTGCTGCCCGCGATGCGGACCGGCCAGAAGGCGTGGCGGGACGCGGGCGCGGAGCTGCGCGCGGTGGTCTGCCTGGAGATCCTGCGGCGGATCGCCGACCGGACCATGGAGTTCGCGCAGGCGGTCATGCACACCTCCGGCCAGGCGTTCATGATGGCCTTCCAGGCGGGCGGCCCGCACGCCCAGGACCGCGGCATGGAAGCCGTGGCGTACGCGTACGCGGAGCAGTCCCGCACCCCCGGGACCGCGGAGTGGACCAAGCCCCAGGGCAAGCGCGACCCGCTCGCGCTCACCAAGCGGTTCACGCCGGTCCCCCGCGGCATCGGCCTGGTCATCGGCTGCAACACCTTCCCGACGTGGAACGGCTACCCGGGCCTGTTCGCCTCCCTGGCCACCGGCAACGCGGTCCTGGTCAAGCCGCACCCCCGCGCGGTGCTGCCGCTGGCGCTCACCGTCCGGGCCGCCCGCGAGGTCCTCGCGGAGGCGGGCTTCGACCCGAACCTGGTCGCGCTGGCCGCCGAGCGCCCCGGCGAGGGCATCGCCAAGACCCTGGCCACCCGCCCCGAGATCCGGATCATCGACTACACCGGCTCCACCGCCTTCGGCGACTGGCTGGAGGCCAACGCCCGCCAGGCCCAGGTGTACACGGAGAAGGCCGGCGTCAACACGGTGATCGTGGAGTCGACCGACGACTACCGGGGCATGCTCGCCAACCTGGCCTTCTCCCTGTCCCTGTACAGCGGCCAGATGTGCACCACCCCGCAGAACCTGCTGATCCCCCGCGGCGGCATCCGCACCGACCAGGGCGACAAGTCCTACGACGAGGTCACCGCCGACCTGGCCCGCGCCGTCGACGGCCTCCTCGGCGACGACGCCCGCGCGAACGCCCTGCTCGGCGCGATCGTCAACCCGGACGTCAAGGCCCGCCTGGAGGCCGCCGCAGGTCTCGGCGAGATCGCCCTCGCCTCCCGCGAGGTCACCAACCCGGAGTTCCCGGACGCCGTCGTACGCACGCCGGTCGTCGTCAAGCTGGACGGCGCCAAGCCCGAGGACGAGGCCGCCTGCACCAACGAGTGCTTCGGCCCGGTCTCCTTCGCCGTCGCCGTCGACTCGGCGGACCACGCCGTGGAGCTGCTGCGCCGCAGCGTCCGCGAGAAGGGCGCGATGACGGTAGGCGCGTACACGACCGACCCGCAGGTCGAGGAGGCCGTGCGGGAGGTCTGCCTGGAGGAGGCGGCCCAGCTCTCGCTCAACCTCACCGGCGGGGTGTACGTCAACCAGACGGCCGCCTTCTCCGACTTCCACGGCTCGGGCGGCAACCCGGCGGCCAACGCGGCCCTGTGCGACGGCGCCTTCGTGGCCAACCGCTTCCGGGTGGTGGAGGTCCGCCGCCCGGCCTGAGCCGGGGCTCCTACGGCATCCGGGGTGCGCCCCCGCCGGCGCTCCAGTGGTAGAGCGTCATGGCCACACTGGTCGCGAGGTTGTAGCTGGAGACCTGGGGGCGCATCGGCAGGGCCACCAGGTGGTCGGCCCGCGCGCGCAGCTCCCGGGTCAGCCCGCTGCGCTCGGAGCCGAAGGCGAGCAGCGCGTCGTCCGGCAGCCTCAGCCCCCGGATGTCCTCGCCCTCCGGGTCCAGCGCGAACACCGGCCCCGGCGGCAGACCGGCGGCCTCCAGCCGCTCCACGACGGTCGCGAAGTGCAGCCCCGCCCCGCCGCGCACCACCGTGGGGTGCCAGGGGTCCAGCGTGCCGGTGGTGACCACACCGGTCGCCCCGAACCCGGCGGCCAGCCGGATCACGGCCCCCGCGTTGCCGAGGTTGCGCGGCTGGTCGAGGACGACGACGGGGGCGCGGCGCGGAAGGCGCGCCAGCGCCTCCAGACCGGCCGCCCGCGCGGGCCGTACGGCCAGGGCGGCCACCGCGGTGGGGTGCGGCCGGGCGACGAGCGACGCGTACGTCTCGTGCGGCACCTCGGTCAGCAGCCCCGCCAGCGCCTCGCGCACGTCCGGCGCCAGCTCGTCGGCGAGGGCCAGGGCGCCCGCGCGGTCGCTGGTGACGGCCACCGGCACCTCGGCGCCGAAGCGCAGCGCGTGCTTGAGGGCGTGGAAGCCGTCCAGGAGCACGCACCGGCCGGCGTGCAGCCGCCAGGCGGCCGGCGGGCCGGGGGCGGCGGGGTCGGCGGGGTCGGCGGGGTCGGTCATGTGCGGAAGCCTACGTGCGCGGGTCGGGGGCCCTGTCCTCCACCGCACCCGCCCCGGCTCCGGCGGCCCCCGCGTCGTCTCCCCGGGTCCGCGGCCCTGGCACCGTCGCCGCACGACCTTCCCCGTGCCCGTGCCCGTACTCGTCCCCGTCCCGGTCGGCGTCCCCGTGCGCCGTCCCCGCGAACACCGCCGAGGGCAACCGGCGCGCCAGCCGGCCCCCCGCGCGGGCCGCCCGGCCGCCCAGCCGGCGCAGGAACGGGGTCGGCAGGAAGACCGCGTCGGCGGCGATCATCGCCAGCGAGAAGAACGGCAGCCCGAGCGTCACCGCGATCACCGCGTGCTCGGTCATCATCACGGCGAGGAGCACGTTCTTGATCCGCCGGTTGAACAGCGTGAACGGGAAGGCGACCTGCACGGCGACCGTGCCGTACGTGATGAGCATGATCACCGTGCCGTTGGCGGCCAGCGCGTCGGACAGCGCGGGCCACGGCGAGAAGTAGTCCAGGTTCAGCGGGTAGTAGACGGCCGTGCCGTCCTGCCAGCGCGATCCCTGGATCTTGTACCAGCCGGCGGTCGCGTAGATCAGGCACGCCTCGGCCATGATCACGACGAGCGCGCCGTTGTGCACGACGTTCGTGACCACGTCCAGCAGGATCCGCGGCTGACCGCCGCCCTCGGCACCGCGCCCCGCGGCCCACCACAGGCCGAGCGAGACCCACACCGCCCACAGCAGCGCCGGCACGAACCAGTCGCCGTCGAGCAGGCCCGCCGAGGTCGCCGCGATCAGTGCGAACCCGAGGACGCACCAGAGCACCGGCCCGGTCCTGTCCACGGCCCGCTCGCCCCGCGCGCGTGCCGCAGCCACGCGCCGGGCACGGCGCGCGTCCAGCGACCACACCCGGCCGCACCGGGTGAGGACCAGGTAGATGCTCATCAGGTGCACGACGTTGTCGCCGCCGTCCCCCATGAACACGCTGCGGTTCTGCAGCGAGAGCACGCCGACCATGAACAGGACGGACAGCGTGCGGGTGCGCCAGCCCAGCAGGAGCAGCACGCTGCTCAGGACGGCCAGCGCGTAGACGGCCTCGAACCAGATCCGCCCGTCCGACCACATCAGCACCGTGAAGGAGCCGTTGTCGGCGGTCAACTGCTCGGCGAGGTCGTGGCCCCAGGGGCTGTCCGGGCCGTACAGCTCGTGGCGGTGGGGCAGCTCGCGCAGCAGGAAGAGCAGCCAGGTGGCGCTGAAGCCGATGCGGACCACGGCGGTCTGGTACGGGCCGAGCGCCGCGCCCGTGACGCGGGCGACGGACCGGGAGACCGGGGCGACGATGCCCTTCACGCGGCGCCCCCGGCCCTGGCGCCCCCGGTCTCCGCGGCCACCGACCACCAGGGCAGCTCGCGCACGGACGGCCGTGGGGAGACCTTCTCGCCGCTCCACGGTGGCGGCTCCACGTTCGTGGTCCGGGACCGGTACTGCACGCGCTCGACGACGCCCCCCGGTCCGGCCGCGTCGTTGCGCTCCAGGCGCAGCAGCGCGATGCGCCGCAGATACGTCTCGGACAGGGAGCCCCGCAGCCCCACCGGGCGGTGCTCCGAGTCGTGGGTGGCGACGAAGAAGTCCCAGGCACGGCGCAGTTCGTTCTGCTGGGTGTGGCTCGGCAGCGGATTGCCGTCGATGGCCCGGCCGTCCTCGGCGGACAGGTCGTACCAGCCGGTCGTGCGTATCCCGCCGTCCGCGGTACCGATCTCGGCGCGGACCTGGACGGAGACGTTCTGCTGGAGCGGGTTGGGCGCGAAGAGCTTCCAGTTCTGCTCGAACTCCGGGAAGACCCACTCGTCCACCGCGGCGCCGTGCTGCTTGGTGAGCGTGTTGGACGGGGCCACGTGCAGGAACACCAGCCCGAGGTGGGCGCAGACGGCGACCGCGACCACCGCGAGGGCGGCCAGGGCACCGGCCTGGTAGCGCGGTGAGAGCGCGGCGAGGCCGGGATGCGGGCCGGGACGCGGGCCGGGAAGTGCGGCACCGTCCTCCCCGGAGGCGGTCCCGGCCCCGTCCGGGTCACCCGGCCCGTCCAGGCCACCCGGCCCGTCCGGGTCGTCCCGCCCCGGCCCCTGCCGGGCGTCCGAGCCCTTGTCGTACGCGTCCATTCCGCCCCGTTCGGTCCCGATCCGTCCGTCCGCCCGTCCCGTCCCGGGACGCCCCGCGCCACCCGTGCGGCCGCGCGGCGACGTTCGAACGGGAACGGTACTCAGGACCGGCCGGCCGTACAGCCCCCTCCGGACCGGCCGCACCGTGGCCGTCACCACACCGGCCGGGACGGCCCGGCCCCGGCGGGTCGCGGCGAGGACGACGGGTCCGGCGCGCCCGCCGCTAGAGGACGTGCCCGGGCTCGCCCTTGTCGTCGACCACGGGCCGTCCGGCCGCGGCCCACTCCTGCATGCCGCCGTCGACGTTCACCGCGTCGACGCCCTGCTGGACCAGGTACATGGTGACCTGCGCCGAGCGGCCGCCCACGCGGCAGAGCACGTGCACCCGGCCGTCCTGCGGCGCGGCCTCGGCCAGCTCGCCGTAGCGGGCCACGAACTCGCTGAGGGGAATGTGCAGCGCCCCGGCGGCGTGGCCCGCCTGCCACTCGTCGTCCTCGCGGACGTCCAGCAGGAAGTCGCCGTCCTTGAGGTCGTCGATGCCGACCGTGGGCACACCAGCTCCGAAACTCATGCCCCAGACGCTACCGGAGCCGCGGGCGGACTCAGTCCTGCGCGAGCATCCCCGCCAGCTCCGCCTCCCGCTCGCGCACCTGGGCGGCGAGCTGTTCGGCGATCTCCTCCAGCAGCCGGTCGGGGTCGTCCGGGGCCAGCCTGAGCATGGCGCCGATCGCGCTCTCCTCCAGCTCCTTGGCGAGCAGGGTGAGCATCTCCTTGCGCCGGTCGAGCCATTCGAGCCGCGCGTACAGCTCCTCGGCGCGGCTCGGGCGCCGCTCGGGCACCGGCCCGGCGGCCCACTCCTCGGCCAGCTCGCGCAGCCGGGCCGCGTCACCGGCGGCGTAGGCGGCGTTGACACGGGTGATGAACTCCTCGCGCCGGACCCGCTCGGCCTCCTCCTGCGCCAGGTCGGGATGGGCCTTGCGGGCCAGCTCGCGGTAGAGCCTGCGGGCCTCCTCGCTCGGCCGGACCCGCTGCGGGGGGCGGACCGCCTGGTCCGTGAGCATCGCGGCGGCCTCCGGGAACAGCCCGTCCCCGTCCATCCAGCCGTTCAGCAGCTCCTCGACCCCGGGGATCGGCATCAGCCGCGCCCGCGCCTCGTCCGCCCGGCGCAGGTCCTCGGCGTCGCCCGTGCGGGCCGCGCGGGCCTCGAGGATCTCCGCCTCCAGCTCCTCGAGCCGCGCGTACACCGGGCCGAGCCGCTGCTCGTGCAGCCGCGAGAAGTTCTCGACCTCCACGCGGAAGGTCTCCAGCGCGATCTCGTACTCGATGAGTGCCTGCTCGGCGGCCCGTACGGCCTGTTCCAGCCGTTCCTCGGGACGCGGCGCACCCTGCTGCTCGGGCTCAGCTTCCGGCGTCGTCACCCGACCAGCCTAGGGGGTTCCGGCACCGGGAGCCGCCCGCGCGGCCCCACCGCCCCTCACACCCCCAGCTCCGCCGCGACCCTCCCCGCGCGCACCGCCGCCACCAGGTCCGCGTGGTCGGCCTCGGTGCGGTCGGCGTAGGCGACGGCGAAGGCGGCCACGGCCTCGTCCAGCTCGCCGTTCTTGCCGCAGTAGCCCGCGATCAGCCGCGGGTCGGCGCTGTGCGCGTGGGCGCGGGCCAGCAGCGCGCCGGTCATGCGGCCGTAGTCGTCGAGCTGGTCGGCGGCCAGGGCCCCGGGGTCGACGCTGCCCTTGCGGTTGCGGAACTGGCGCACCTGGAAGGGCCGCCCGTCGACCGAGGTCCAGCCCAGCAGGATGTCGCTGACCACCTGCATCCGCTTCTGCCCCAGGACCACCCGGCGGCCCTCGTGCGCGGCCTCGGGGGCGTCGAACCCGGCGGCCGCCAGGTGGGGCAGCAGCACGGAGGGCCGGGCCTCCTTGACCTGGAGCACGAGCGGCTCGCCCCGGTGGTCCAGGAGCAGCACGACGTACGACCGCGTGCCCACGCTGCCGGTGCCGACGACGCGGAAGGCCACGTCGTGCACCGCGTACCGGGCCAGCAGCGGCAGGCGGTCCTCGGAGAGCGTGTCCAGGTACGCCTCCAGGGCGCCGGCGACCGCCGCCGCCTCGGCGTCCGTCACCCGGCGCAGCACCGGAGCCGCGTCCACGAAGCGCCGCCCGCCGTCCCCGGTGGGCTCGGTCGACTTCGCCGCGAAGCGCCCGCTGGTGTTGGCCCGCGCCTTCTCGGAGACCCGTTCCAGGGTGCCGAGCAGGTCGTGGGCGTCGGTGTGGGAGACGAGTTCCTCGTCCGCGATGGCGTTCCAGGCGTCCAGCGCGGGGAGCTTCGCCAGCAGCCGCATGGTGCGCCGGTAGGCGCCGGTCGCGTCGTGGGCGGCCTCGCGGCAGGTGTCCTCGTCGGCACCGGCCTCCCGGCCCGCGAGGACGAGCGAGGCGGCGAGCCGCTTGAGGTCCCACTCCCAGGGTCCGTGGACCGTCTCGTCGAAGTCGTTCAGGTCGATGACCAGACGGCCGCGGGCGTCGCCGTAGAGGCCGAAGTTCGCGGCGTGCGCGTCACCGCAGATCTGGGCACCGATCCCGGTGACCGGGGTGCGGGCCAGGTCGTACGCCATCAGGCCCGCCGACCCGCGCAGGAACGCGAACGGCGTGGCCGCCATCCGCCCGGCCCGGATCGGGGTGAGCCCCGGTATCCGGCCGCGGTGGGACTCCTCGACCGCGCTCACCGCGTCCGGCCGGGCGGGGTCCAGATCGAGGTCGGCGTGCGCGGACCGGGCGACGCGCGTGCGCAGCGCCTTGCCCTCCGCCTTCGGCGAACCCTCCGCGGGCCACCGCGCGAACCCCGGAACGACCGGCACCCGCCCGCCCCGCGAAGCCCCTGCGCCCCCGCGCGCCCCGCCGACGCCTTCCGCCCCCGCCACGCCTCCGTGCACTGTCGCCCCGGTCATCCCGGCCCCCTCCACGTCCCTCGTCCGTACCTGTACGTCGGGCCGGCCCGCACCGGACACCTGCCCGGCCCACGGAGAACGCCGACGGCCCCGCCCCGCCACGGGCCGGGTCCGCCGCCCCGCCCCCGGCGCGCCACGACCGTACCGCCGGGCCGCACCGCGCGTACACGGCCGGGCCCGCCCGCCCGCATAACGCCGGGCAGGGGGCGAAACAGGAGGTGCCCGCGCCCCCCGCCGCCCGCCTACGGTGGCCAGCGATCACCACGGAGCGCGCCCGCCGAAGCAACCACAGCAGCCTGCCCCGCGCCGGCGGGCGCGCTCCCTGTCCCCGACGTCCCGGATGCCGCACGTCCCGCTCAGCTCGCCCAGGGACCACTCACCGAGGAGACCGAGGAACCGCCATGACCTCCCACACCCCCACCACCCCCGACGAGTCCGGCCCCGGCACGGACTCCGGCGGCGACCGCGGCATCAGCCGCAAGACGCTGCTCAGGGCGGCCGTCGCCGCCGGCGCCACCGTCCCGCTGCTCGCCACCGGCGGCATCGCGCTGGCCCGGGACGCCGCCCGCGCCGACGACGGGCGGACCCTGACGCCGACGCCGTACTGCGACGACGGCGACGACCTGACGCCCGACCAGATGGAGGGCCCGTACTTCAAGCCGAACTCGCCGCTGCGCACCAGCCTGGTCACGCCCGGCACCCCGGGCACCCCGCTGACCGTCAGCGGCTACGTCTTCGGCCGGAACTGCGTCCCGCTGTCCGGCGTGCTGCTCGACTTCTGGCAGGCGGACACCAACGGCAACTACGACATGGCCGGGTACACCTTCCGCGGCCACCAGTTCAGCGACTCCACCGGCGCCTTCACCCTGCAGACGATCGTCCCCGGCCTCTACCCCGGCCGGACCCGGCACATCCACGTCAAGGTGCAGGCCCCGGGCAAACCCGTCCTGACCACCCAGCTCTACTTCCCCGGCGAGCCCCGCAACAGCACGGACGCGATCTTCGATCCGGCCCTGCTGATGAACGTCCGCGGCGCCGGCAACGGCAAGGAGGGCACCTTCGACTTCGTCCTGGACGTGGACGGCGGCACCGGTCCCACGAATCCGCCCACCGACCCGCCCACCGACCCGCCGAGCGGCACCTGGGCGACCGGCCACGCCTACACCTCCGGTGACCGGGTGACGTACGGCGGCCGCTCGTACCGCTGCCTCCAGGCGCACACCGCGATGACGGGCTGGGAGCCGCCGAACGTGCCGGCCCTGTGGGCTCCGGAGTCCTGAGACCTTCCTCACAGCACGCGCCACGGGCCGCCGTGCCCGGACACGCGGAAGCCCCCCAGGTCCGAGACCTGGGGGGCTTCCGGCTGGTGCGCGAGGGGGGAGTTGAACCCCCACGCCCTTGCGGGCACTGGAACCTGAATCCAGCGCGTCTGCCTATTCCGCCACCCGCGCATTGGGTGTGTCTTCCGGGCCTTTCCTTGCGGTCCGGCGCCTTCCGACACGAGAACATTAGCACGCTGGAACGGGTCGATTCACATCCCTTTCCCCGGGCGGAGCGGGGCGCCCGCCCTCCTTCGGGCACTCGTCCCGGTCCGTGGCCGTTCACGTATCAACCTCGTACCGGTCCGGCCCGTCTCCCCAGGAGCCGGTAGGGGACCGCGGCCAGGTGCGGGACACTGGTCTGCGGCCGCCTCTACGATCCTGGGCATGAGTACCTGAGGGAGCACACCCCGAAGGTCCCGCCGGAGTTCGAAGGGGAGCCCGGGCGGGAACTCCGAGAGGCGTCGACACCCGTCGACCGGGCCGACAGGGGGAACCAGCCGATCGACCGGCGCGTGGATACGATCAGTAAGCAGTACCAGGTGGGCGGTGCGCGCCCGCACAGCACTACGCAGGACAGTGGAAGCGGACAGGACGGCAGCGACGGAGGAGGTGCCCCATGGGAGTCCTGAAGAAGTTCGAGCAGCGGCTCGAAGGCCTGGTCAACGGCACCTTCGCGAAGGTCTTCAAGTCCGAGGTGCAGCCCGTGGAGATCGCGGGAGCGCTTCAGCGTGAATGCGACAACAACGCGACCATCTGGAACCGCGACCGCACCGTGGTGCCCAACGACTTCATCGTGGAGCTGAGCACGCCCGACTACGAGCGCCTCAGCCCCTACTCCGGGCAGCTCGGCGACGAGCTGGCCGGCATGGTCCGCGACTACGCCAAGCAGCAGCGCTACACCTTCATGGGCCCGATCAAGGTCCACCTGGAGAAGGCGGACGACCTCGACACCGGCCTGTACCGGGTGCGCAGCCGTACCCTCGCCTCCTCCAGCAGCCACCAGGGCGGCCCGGCCGCCGCCGCGCCCCCGGCGCCCCCCGCGCGTCCCGCCCAGCCGGGCGGCGGGTACGGCTACCCGCCGGCCGCCCCCGCGGGCGCCCCGCCCATGCCGTCCGCGCCGCCGCCCGGCGGCCGCCCCGGCGGGTACGGCTACCCGCAGCCCGCCGGCGGCCCGCAGCCCCCGGCGACGCCCGCCCCCGGCGGACGCACCCGCCACTGGATCGAGATCAACGGCACCCGCCACCAGATCTCCCGCGCGACGCTCGTGCTGGGCCGCAGCACCGAGGCCGACGTGCGGATCGACGACCCCGGCGTCTCCCGCCGGCACTGCGAGATCCGGACCGGAACGCCCTCGACGATCCAGGATCTCGGCTCCACCAACGGCATCGTGGTGGACGGGCAGCACACCACCCGCGCTACGCTCCGCGACGGCTCGCGGATCGTCGTGGGCAGCACCACCGTTATCTACAGGCAAGCCGAAGGGTGATCCGGGGGCAATGTCAGAGCTGACCCTCACGGTCATGCGGCTGGGTTTTCTCGCCGTACTGTGGCTGTTCGTGATCGTGGCCGTGCAGGTCATCCGCAGCGACCTCTTCGGTACGCGGGTCACCCAGCGCGGCGCGCGGCGCGACGCCGCCCGACCGCAGCAGACCGCCACGCGCCAGGGGCAGGCGCCTCCGCAGCAGCGCCAGCAGTCCGGCGGCCGCGGCCGCCGGGGCGCGCCCACCAAGCTGGTCGTGACGGAAGGCACCCTCACCGGCACCACCGTCGCCCTCCAGGGCCAGACCATCACGCTCGGCCGGGCCCACGACTCGACGATCGTGCTGGACGACGACTACGCCTCCAGCCGCCATGCCAGGATCTACCCGGACCAGAACGGCCAGTGGATCGTCGAGGACCTGGGCTCCACCAACGGCACCTACCTGGACCGGGCCCGGCTGACGACCCCCACCCCGATTGGCCCGGGGGCGCCGATCCGCATCGGCAAGACCGTCATCGAGCTGCGGAAGTAGTGCTACACCAATGAATGAGCGCGAGCGGAGCGAGCACGCAGCGGCGGCCGGCACCCCGGGCCCCGGCGCGCTCCCGACCGGAGGGTGGGCAGTGTGGCTCGACACGACCGGCTGCAGTCGGAGCCGACGGGCGAGGTGCGCATGAGTCTGTCACTGCGCTTCGCCGCCGGTTCCCACAAGGGCATGATCCGCGAGGGCAACGAGGACTCCGGCTACGCCGGGCCCCGCCTGCTCGCCATCGCCGACGGCATGGGCGGCCAGGCGGCCGGCGAGGTCGCCTCCTCCGAGGTGATCTCCACCATCGTCGCCCTCGACGACGACGTGCCCGGCTCCGACGTCCTCACCTCCCTCGGCGCCGCCGTGCAGCGCGCCAACGACCAGCTCCGGCAGATGGTCGAGGAGGACCCGGCCCTGGAGGGCATGGGCACCACCCTGACCGCCCTGCTGTGGACCGGGCAGCGCCTGGGCATGGTCCACGTCGGCGACTCCCGCGCCTACCTCCTGCGCGACGGCGTGCTGACCCAGATCACGCAGGACCACACCTGGGTGCAGCGCCTCGTCGACGAGGGACGCATCACCGAGGAGGAGGCGGGCACCCACCCGCAGCGCTCCCTGCTGATGCGCGCCCTCGGCAGCGGCGACCACGTCGAACCCGACCTGTCCATCCGCGAGGTGCGGGCCGGCGACCGTTACCTGATCTGCTCCGACGGTCTCTCCGGCGTCGTCTCCCACCAGACGATGGAGGACACCCTCGCCAGCTACCAGGGCCCCCAGGAGACCGTCCAGGAGCTGATCCAGCTCGCCCTGCGCGGCGGCGGCCCCGACAACATCACCGTCATCGTCGCCGACGTCCTGGACCTGGACACCGGCGACACCCTCGCCGCACAGCTCTCCGACACCCCCGTGGTCGTCGGCGCCGTGGCCGAGAACCAGGCCCAGACGGGCGACAACGGCATCATGCAGACCCCGGCCGGCCGCGCCGCGGGTCTGGGCCGGCCGCGCGGCGGGGGCGGCGAGTTCGGCCCGCCCGGCAGCGGCGACACCACGGGCTTCGTCTCCACCGACGGCTTCGACGACTACGGCCCCGACGACTTCGCCAAGCCCCGCAAGAACCGCAAGTGGCTCAAGCGGTCCCTGTACACCGCCCTCGCCCTCGCCGTCATCGGCGGCGGCACCTACGGCGGCTGGCGCTGGACGCAGACCCAGTACTACGTCGGCACCAACGACGACCACCTCGCGCTGTACCGGGGCATCAGCCAGGACCTCGCCTGGGTCTCGCTCTCCAAGGTCCAGAAGGACCACCCCGAGATCGAACTCAAGTACCTGCCGCCCTACCAGCAGAAACTGGTCGAGGCCACCATCCCCGAGGGCGACCTCAACGACGCCCGGGCCAAGATCGAGGAGCTGGCGGTCCAGGCCTCCGCCTGCAAGAAGCAGGCGGAGAAGCGCTCCACGGAGACCGAGAAGAACGCGAAGACCGGTGAGGGCGAGGCCGGAGGCACCACGGGAACCAGCCCCGCCTCCTTCACGTCCAAGGCCTCGCCGAGCCCGACCCCCTCGGGATCGGCCGAGGCACCCGAATCGCCCGAGTCCACGACCGCACCCAACCCAGGCTCAGGACCGACCCTCTCGGAGGAAGAACAGAAGGTCGTCTCGCTGTGCGGTAAGCAGTAGGCAAGCCGTGAGAGGCCCTGTCACACGATGAGCAGTACTACCAACCCGTCGACGCACCACACGTCCACGATCGGCGCCATCGGCGCCCCGAGCCGGCGCAACACCGAGCTGGCTCTGCTCGTGTTCGCCGTCCTGATCCCGGTCTTCGCCTACGCCAACGTGGGCCTGGCCATCAACGACGAGGTGCCCGCCGGGCTGCTGAGCTACGGCTTCGGCCTCGGCCTGCTGGCCGGCGTCGGCCACCTCGTCGTGCGCAAGTTCGCGCCGTACGCCGACCCGCTGCTGCTGCCGCTGGCCACCCTGCTCAACGGGCTCGGCCTCGTCGCCATCTGGCGCCTGGACCAGTCGGGGCGTCTCCAGGCGAGCAAGCTGTTCGTCGAGGCGGCGCCTCGCCAGCTCCTGTACTCCGCACTCGGCGTCGCCCTGTTCGTAGCGGTGCTCGTCTTCCTCAGGGACCACCGAGTCCTCCAGCGCTACACCTACATCTCCATGGCCGGCGCGCTGGTCCTGCTGCTGTTGCCGCTGGTTCCGGGCCTCGGGCACAACACCTTCGGTGCCAAGATCTGGATCAAGATCCCCGGCCTCGGCACTCTCCAGCCCGGCGAGTTCGCCAAGATCATCCTCGCGGTGTTCTTCGCGGGCTACCTCATGGTCAAACGCGACGCCCTGGCCCTCGCCAGCCGCCGCTTCATGGGCCTCTACCTGCCCCGCGGACGTGACCTCGGTCCGATCATCGTCGTCTGGATCATCTCGATCCTGATCCTGGTCTTCGAGACCGACCTCGGCACCTCGCTGCTCTTCTTCGGCATGTTCGTGATCATGCTGTACGTCGCCACCGAGCGGACCAGTTGGATCGTCTTCGGTCTGCTGATGTCGGCGGCCGGCGCCGTCGGCGTCGCCTCCTTCGAGTCCCACGTACAGCAGCGCGTCCAGGCCTGGCTCGACCCGATGCACGAGTACGAGCTCAGCCGGCAGGGCATCTTCGGCCACACCGAGCAGTCCATGCAGGCCCTGTGGGCCTTCGGCTCCGGCGGCACCCTCGGCAGCGGCTGGGGACAGGGCCACTCCGACCTCATCGGCTTCGCCGCCAACTCCGACTTCATCCTCGCCACCTTCGGCGAGGAACTCGGCCTCGCCGGCCTGATGGCCCTGCTCCTGCTCTACGCGTTGATCGTGGAACGCGGCGTGCGCACCGCCCTCGCCGCCCGCGACCCCTTCGGCAAGCTCCTCGCCATCGGCCTCTCCGGCGCCTTCGCCCTCCAGGTCTTCGTCGTCGCCGGCGGCGTCATGGGCCTCATCCCGCTCACGGGTATGACCATGCCCTTCCTGGCCTACGGCGGTTCCTCCGTCATCGCCAACTGGGCGCTGATCGGCATTCTGCTGCGCATCAGCGACACCGCGCGCAGGCCGGCCCCCGCCGCGCCCGCCAGCCCCGATGCCGAGATGACCCAGGTGGTGCGTTCGTGAACAAGCCGCTGCGCCGCATCGCGATCTTCTGCGGGCTCCTCGTCCTCACCCTGCTCGTCCGGGACAACTGGATCCAGTACGTCCAGGCCGACGAGCTCAAGGAGGACGAGCACAACCGCCGCGTCGCCATCGAGCGGTACGCCACCCCGCGCGGCGACATCATCGTCGACGGCAAGGCCATCACCGGACACGCCGCCACCGAGGGCGACTTCAAGTACAAGCGCACCTACAAGGACGGCGCCATGTGGGCGCCCGTCACCGGTTACGTCTCCCAGGCCTTCGGCGCCACCCAGTTGGAGTCCATCGACGACGGCATCCTCACCGGCAACGACGACCGGCTCTTCTTCCGCAACACCCTCGACATGGTCACGGGCAGGAAGCGCGAGGGCGGCAACGTCGTCACCACCCTCAACACCGCCGCCCAGAAGGCCGCCTACGAGGGCCTGAAGAAGCAGGGCGCCAAGGGCGCCGTCGTCGCGATCGAGCCGTCCACCGGCAAGATCCTCTCCATGGCCTCGTACCCCTCGTTCGACCCCACCACGATCGCGGGCAGCGACGACGCGGCAGGCGAGGCCTGGAACAGGCTGCAGAAGAAGAACAACCCCGACGACCCGATGCTCAACCGCGCGCTGCGCGAGGTCTATCCGCCCGGCTCCACCTTCAAGGTGGTCACCGCGGCGGCGGCCCTGGAGCACCACCTGTACGGCTCGGCGGACGAGAAGACCGACTCCCCGCTGCCCTGGACGATGCCGGGCACCAGCACCGACCTGCCCAACGAGGGCGACCTCCCCTGCGAGGACGCGACCCTCCGCGAGGCCCTGCGCGTCTCCTGCAACACCGTCTTCGGCAAGGTCGGTTACGACCTCGGCAACGACAAGATGCTGGAGACCGCCAAGAAGTTCGGCTTCACCGAGGAGCAGTTCGTCCCGGTCCGCTCCAGCGCCTCCGTCTTCTCCGACGGCATGAACGACTCCCAGGTCGCGCTCTCCTCCATCGGCCAGTACAACACCGCCGCCACCCCGCTGCAGATGGCCATGGTCACCTCGGCCGTCGCCAACAACGGCACCCTGATGAAGCCGTACATGGTCGACGCGCTCCAGGCCCCCAACCTCGACACCATCCAGAAGACGGACCCCGAGGAGATGAGCAGGCCGCTGTCGGCGGACAACGCCCAGATCCTCCAGTCCATGATGGAGACCGTCGTCGAGGACGGCACGGGAACCAACGCGCGGATCGACGGCGTCACGGTGGGTGGCAAGACCGGTACCGCACAGCACGGCGTCGACAACAGCGAGAACCCCTACGCCTGGTTCATCTCGTACGCCAAGACCGACGACGGCAGCTCGCCCGTCGCCGTCGCCGTGGTGATCGAGGACGAGAACGCCGGCCGCGACGACATCTCCGGCGGCGGCCTCGCGGCGCCGATCGCGAAGAACGTCATGGAGGCCGTCATCGACAGCAAGAAGTGACCGCGCCCCGAACGGGACGTGACTCCCGTCACGTCTCCTTCACATCGGCGCACGTTGCGATACCGGTCCCGTATCGGCTGCCCGGCTCGGCCAAGGGGCCCGGAGCGAGCCGGGTACGGTAGGCCGGACGGCAGCCTCCGACCGTACAAGCATGCCGGTCGGGACCGACGGAGAGGGCTGGTAGGTAGCTATGGAAGAGCCGCGTCGCCTCGGCGGCCGGTACGAGCTGGGCCCGGTGCTCGGCCGTGGTGGCATGGCGGAGGTTTACCACGCGCATGACACCAGGCTCGGGCGCCAGGTGGCGGTGAAGACGCTGCGCGCCGACCTCGCGCGCGACCCGTCCTTCCAGGCCCGGTTCCGCCGGGAGGCCCAGTCGGCCGCCTCGCTCAACCACCCCGCGATCGTGGCGGTCTACGACACGGGCGAGGACTACATCGACGGGGTCTCCATCCCGTACATCGTCATGGAGTACGTCGACGGCTCCACGCTCCGCGAGCTGCTCCACTCCGGCCGCAAGCTGCTGCCGGAGCGGACGCTGGAGATGACCATCGGCATCCTCCAGGCCCTGGAGTACTCGCACCGGGCCGGCATCGTCCACCGCGACATCAAGCCGGCCAACGTCATGCTGACGCGGGGCGGCCAGGTCAAGGTCATGGACTTCGGCATCGCCCGCGCCATGGGCGACTCCGGCATGACGATGACCCAGACCGCCGCCGTGATCGGCACCGCCCAGTACCTCTCCCCGGAGCAGGCCAAGGGCGAGCAGGTCGACGCCCGGTCCGACCTGTACTCCACGGGCTGCCTGCTCTACGAGCTGCTCACGGTCCGGCCGCCCTTCGTCGGCGACTCCCCGGTCGCCGTCGCCTATCAGCACGTGCGCGAGGAACCGCAGGCGCCGAGCGTCTTCGACCCCGAGATCACGCCCGAGATGGACGCGATCGTGCTGAAGGCCCTGGTCAAGGACCCGGACTACCGCTACCAGTCGGCCGACGAGATGCGCGCCGACATCGAGGCCTGCCTCGACGGCCAGCCCGTCGGCGCCACCGCCGCGATGGGCGCCATGGCCGCCGGCGGCTACGGCGGCTACCCCGACGACCAGCCGACCACCGCGCTGCGCTCGGACGGGGGCGGCGCCGCCACGACCATGCTGCCGCCGATGAACCCGGACGACGGCGGCTACGGCTACGACGACCGCCCAGACCGGCGCCGCCAGCAGCCCCGCAAGAAGAACACCTCCACGATCCTCCTGGTGCTGGCCGGCATCCTCGTCCTCGTGGGCGCCATCCTGATCGGCAGGTACGCCTTCAGCGGGGGCGGCGGGCCGGGCGACAGCACGGTGCCCGTGCCCGCGCTGATCGGTCAGACGCAGGACGACGCCGAGAAACAGCTCACCAACACCGACCTCAAGCTGGGCACGGTCGAGCAGAAGCCCTGCGAGGACCAGAAGAAGGGCAGCATCTGCGCCCAGGACCCCAAGCAGGGCACCGAGGTCGACAAGGGCACCACCGTCAACCTCGTGGTCTCGACGGGCGCGCCCAAGGTCGCCGTCCCGAACGTGATCGACAAGAACGTGGACGAGGCCACCCAGCAGCTCGAGGACAAGGGCTTCAAGGTCGAGACCAAGCAGACCGAGTCCTCCCAGGACGAGGGCACGGTCCTCAGCCAGGACCCGGACCCGGGCAAGGAGCTGGAGAAGGGCTCCACGGTGACCCTCGAGGTCGCCAAGGCCCAGGAGAAGGCCACGGTGCCGGACGTGGTGGGCCGGTCCTGCGACGAGGCCAAGTCCCAGGTGGAGAGCAGCGGCGACCTCACGGCCGAGTGCGCGGAGCAGCCGACGAACGACCCGAACCAGAACGGCAAGGTCATCTCCACCAGCCCCGCGGCCAACACCCAGGTGGACAAGGGCTCCAAGGTCACGATCTTCGTCGGCAAGGTGGCGGAGAAGACGAAGGTGCCCGAGATCAAGCTCGGTACGCCGCTGTCCCAGGCCCAGCAGACCCTGCAGCAGGCCGGCTTCACCAACATCCAGGTCAGCGGCCCCAACGACGGCAACGCCATCGTCATAGGGCAGAACCCGCCGGCCAACAGTGAGGTGGACGACCCCGCCGGCACGCAGATCACCCTCACCACGGTGGGCGGCAACAACGCCAACAACGGCGGCGGCGACAACGGCGGCGGCTTCATCGGCGGCCTCCGCGGCCGGGACTGACCCGCCCCCGGACGACCGGAGCCCCGGTCCCTCACCCGAGGGGCCGGGGCTCCGTGCTGCCGGTGCAGGAGGCCGGCGATGCCGGTCCAGGACGCCGGCGCGGTTCCGGAGACGCGGGCCCGGCGGCACGGCGGCGTCACCGCCACCGCTACGCCCGTGACCGCCGCCGCACGGCGGCCACCACCGCGACGACGAGACAGAGCACACCGGCCGCCCCGAGCAGCACGAAGAACACGACGGCCGGGTTCACCCAGGCGGGAACGAGATCGAAGTCCTCGTTGCACTTGCTGCGCAGCGGGAACCAGCGGTCGAACTCCTCCGCGTGCGCGGCCCGGTAGGAGGCGTCGTAGCGGACACCGTGGCCGTGGACACACGCCTCCCCGACATCGAGGCCCCCGGACAGGACGCCGGTCACGTAGGCGACGGCGGAACCGGCCGCTCCCGCCGAGACACCGGCCGCACCCCACGACAGCCAGGTGCGGGGCCGCGTCCACGCCCGCTCACGAACGGCCCGGACGCCACCGCGGCCCCCGGCGACGATCCCCACGCACAGCATCGCGACCACGACGGCCACGACGGAGCCGACCGCCCCGAACAGGAACAGCAGCGCGACGCCCATCACCACCAGCCCGCCCAGGTGGGCGAGCCGCTCGGGCCGCAGCGTCGAACGTGCCCTCATGCGTCATGTCCCGGCGGGATCCCCACGGCGCTCCGGCGGAGGGCCGGGCCGCGCCGGGCGACTCGCTCGCCTCACCGCAACTCCGCGGGAGGCGTCCGGTCCCCGTCGACCTTCTCCGTGCGGACCAGTTCGCCCCAGACCACGTACCGGTAGCGGCTCGTGTAGACCGGCGTGCAGGTCGTCAGGGTGATGTAGTGGCCGGCCTTCTTCCTGCCGGACTCCTCCGGGACGGCGTCGAGCACGTCGACGTTGTACTTCGAGGTCTCGGGCAGGACGGCGTACGTCTTGTACACGTACCAGGTGTCCTTCGTCTCGAAGACGATCGGGTCGCCCTTCTCGATCTTGTCGATGTTGTGGAACTTCGCGCCGTGCCCGTCCCGGTGGGCGGCGAGCGAGAAGTTGCCCTTCTTGTCCGAGGTGGGCAGCGTCGCCTTGACGGGGTCGGTGTAGTAGCCGGCCACGCCGTCGTTGAGGATCTTCATCGACGTGCCCTTCTCCACCAGGATGTCCCCGCTCCCCATCGCCGGGACGTGCAGGAAGCCGATGCCCGCCTTGGTGTCCAGCGTTCCCGGACCGTCCGGGCCCACCCGGTCCTGGGCCCAGTCGTCCCGGACCTTGTCGGCCTGCCGGTCCGCCGCGCGGTCGGCGACCACGTTGGTCCACCACAGCGAGTAGACGACGAACAGGCCCATCACCAGGCCCGCGGTGATGAGCAGTTCGCCGAAGACGCTGACCGCCCGGGCGACGATCCGTCCGGGACCCCGGCGGCGGCGTGTCCCGGACTCCGCCGGTCCGTCCTCGCCGGCGTGCTCCTGCTGCTCCGTGTCGGTGGTCGCTGCCACTGGTCATCCGCCCTTAACTGACGAGCGCATCCGGCTTGCCCTTGCTGCGCGGCCGTTCCTCGACCATCTTGCCCCAGACGATCATGCGGTACTTGCTGGTGAACTCCGGCGTGCAGGTGGTGAGGGTGATGTAGCGGCCGGGTCCCTTGAAGCCCGACTGCTTCGGGACCGGGTCCAGCACGCTGATGTTGCTCGGCGACGTCACCGGCAGGATCGACGCCATCTTGTACACGAAGTACTTGTCCTGCGTCTCCACGACGATCGGGTCGCCCGGTTCCAGCTTGTTGATGTACCGGAACGGCTCACCGTGGGTGTTGCGGTGGCCCGCGAGCCCGAAGTTGCCGGTCCTGGCGTCGGGCATCGCCGTCTTCAGCCCGCCCTCGGAGTAGTGCCCGACCATGCCCCGGTCGAGCACCTTCTTGCTGCTGATGCCCTCGGCGATCGGCACCACCACGTCCAGCTTGGGAATGTGCAGCAGCGCGAAGCCCTGGCCCGGCTCGAACGTCCCCGGGTTGCGCTTGCCGTTCGCCCAGTCGTCCTGGAGGCTGCTCGCGGCCCGGTCGGCCTGCGCGTGCGCCCGGACGTTGGTCCACCAGAGCTGGTAGGTGACGAACAGCAGCATCAGCACACCGGTCGTGATGAAGAGCTCGCCCATGACCCGGCTGGCGATCACCGCGGCGCCGGGCTTCCGTGCCCGGGCCTGCCGACGGGCCTCCACGCGCGACAGCGGCGCCTTGGGCTGCTCCTCGCCCTCCGCCTCCGCCGACCGCGCCCGGGGCGCCCCACGGCGCCCGTGACGGCGTTTGGCGGCCTTCCGGCGGGCCGCGCGACCGCCGCCCACGGGGCCGTCCGCTGCGGAACCCGTCCCGGTGGCCGTCCGCGGCACCGGGGGTTGCGGGATCCGCAGCGCCACCGTCTCGTCGTCGACGGGCGGCGGGCGGTACGGCTCACCCGGCCCGGCGGAGGTGAACCCGCCGTACCAGTCGTCCCCGAACGCACCGGAATCCCCGTACGGCTGCCCGTACGAGGATCCCTGGTCACCGGCTGTGCCGGAGTCGCGCTCGGGGCGCAGCGCGGTCACGCCGTGGCCCTGCCCACCACCGGGGCGAGCCCCGCCGACCTCGCCACCGCGTCCCGGTCTCCGCACTCCGCCAGCCAGTTGGCCAGCATCCGGTGCCCGTGCTCGGTCAGCACCGACTCCGGGTGGAACTGCACGCCCTCCACCGGCAGGTCCCGGTGGCGCAGGCCCATCACGATCCCGTCGGGGGTGCGGGCCGTCACCTCCAGCTCCGCCGGGACCGTGGCCGGCTCGGCCGCCAGCGAGTGGTACCGCGTCGCGGTGAAGGGGGAGGGCAGGCCCGCGAAGACGCCCCTGCCCGTGTGCTCCACCGGCGAGGTCTTGCCGTGCAGCAGTTCCGGCGCCCGGTCCACCACACCGCCGTAGGCCACCTGCACCGACTGCATGCCCAGGCAGACGCCGAAGACCGGCACCCCGGTCGCCGCGCAGTGCCGGACCATGTCGACGCAGACGCCCGCCTGCTCCGGCGTGCCCGGGCCGGGCGAGAGCAGCACGCCGTCGAACCCGTCCTGGGCACGGGCGGTCGACACCTCGTCGTTGCGCAGCACCTCGCACTCGGCGCCGAGCTGGTAGAGGTACTGGACCAGGTTGAAGACGAAGCTGTCGTAGTTGTCGACGACGAGGATGCGCGCGCTCACTGGTTGTCCACCGTCACATCGTTGAAGGGCAGCAGCGGTTCCGCCCACGGGAAGACGTACTGGAAGAGCACGTAGACCACGATCATCGCCAGCATGAGCGAGAGCAGCGCCTTGACCCACGCGTTCCCCGGCAGATGCCGCCAGATCCAGCCGTACATGCCGTCCCTTCCGTCGCACCACGGCGCCAGACTCACGCCGCACGGCACCAGACTAGCGGCGCGGGGGTCCCCGGAACGGCCCTAATCCACAGGCTGGGCATACTGCAGGTCCGCCGTGCCCGAGTAGCCCGGCAGCGTCACCCGCCCGTCGTCCTGGACCTTCCAGCCGAGCCCGTAGACGTTGACGTACACCATGTAGTTCTGGATCGCCGGCGACTTCGCCAGCGCGTTCTTCAGCCGCTCGGGATCGCCCACCGCCTGGATCTTGTAGGGCGGGGAGTAGACGCGGCCCTGGAGGATCAGGGTGTTTCCCACGCAGCGCACCGCGCTGGTGGAGATCAGCCGCTGGTCCATGACCTTGATGCCCTCGGCGCCGCCCTGCCACAGCGCGTTCACCACGGCCTGCAGGTCCTGCTGGTGGATCACCAGGTAGTCGGGCTGCGGCTCCGGATAGCCGGGGAGCTTCGCGGTGGCGTCCGGCGGGGCGTCGTCGAGCGTGACGGTGATCGCCTCGCCCTTCAGTTTCCGGGTGCCCGCCTTCTTCTCCAGCGCGGCGAGCTTGTCGTCCTCGGACTTCGTCCGGCCGTCGTCGCGCGCGGCGAACGATTCGACCTCTTCGCGCAGGGCACCGTTCGACTCCTCCAGAGCGCCGTTCTCCCGGCTGCGCTCGTGGATGAGATCGGACAACTTGAGCAAAGAGGCGTCCGTACGGATATTGGTGCCCTTCGCGGTATTGAAGCTGGTGAAGAAAATAAGTCCCGCGAGCGCGAAGACGGCCGCCGTGAGCACCCGCACGGGCCGGAAACGGCGCCGGCGGCCAGGGCTGGATCCCGTTCCGGGGGAGTCGGCAGAATTGCTCAACGTACCCTTATCTCCTTCGGCGCCACGGAAGGACTACGCTAACGGACGCCCGGGGGAGCGCTCCAAGTTCCCTTGTCCCCATGTACGCCGCCCACCGAGACCGACCCCCCGTTCCCTGCGCGGCCACGCAGCGCATCGACAGGAGAGACCCTCGTGCCGAAGTCACGTATCCGCAAGAAGGCCGATTACACGCCGCCGCCCTCGAAGCAGACGGCCAGTATCAAGCTGACCAACCGCAGTTGGGTCGCGCCGGTCATGCTGGCCATGTTCGTCATCGGCCTCGCCTGGATCGTCGTCTTCTACGTCACCGACGGTTCCCTGCCCATCGACTCGCTGGGCAACTGGAACATCGTGGTGGGCTTCGGATTCATCGCCGCCGGGTTCGGCGTCTCGACGCAGTGGAAGTAGCCGGGCGGTAGCTCTCCGGAGGCTCTGCCCAGGGGTATTCACGGAGTTATCCACAGGCGCTGTCCACACGCTGGGGAAAAGAAAGACGATCTGTGGATAACCCACCGGGCATTGACGCCGGTGTGACGGAAGTACCGGTCGGACCCCGCTCCCGAAAACACGTTCGCCCCCTGCCTGACCTGCACGAACACTGGTCAGCGACAGGGGGCACACGTGTTCCCGCACACTGTGCACAAGATCCGCCACCTACTGTGGACAACAGGGCGCTCAGGTGAGCTGGGCGGTCCTCACCAGGGTCAGTACGACGACCGCCACGAGGACCAGCGCACAGGTCCCGTACTGCACGAGCGTCCGCCGCTCACGCGGGGCGTGGAGCATGGCGTAGCCGATCAGCCCTCCGGCGACCAGGCCGCCGACGTGTGCCTGCCAGGCGATGTTGGACCAGGTGAAGGTGAAGACCAGGTTGATCGCCAGGAGAATGACGACCGGCCGCATGTCCGCGTTGAGCCGGCGGACCAGGGCGGCGGTGGCGCCGAAGAGGCCGAAGATCGCGCCGGAGGCACCGAGCGAGGGCTGGTTCTGTGCGGCGATCAGATAGGTGAAGGCGCTGCCCGCCAGTCCGGAACAGAAGTAGAGGGCGAGGTAGCGGGCCCGCCCCAGCGCCCCTTCCAGGGGTCCGCCAAGCCACCAGAGGCTGACCATGTTGAAGAGGATGTGCAGGTAGCTGCTGTGCAGGAACATCGCGGTCAGCAGCCGGTACCACTGGCCCTCGGCGACGCCCTCCACCGGGCCGGGGAAGGTGATGTACGCCCGCCCGAGCAGCTCGAACTGCTGGGTGAAGCGGTCGCCGACGGAGAGCTGGACCAGGAAGAGGGCCAGGTTGATCCCGATCAGGACCTTGGTGACCAGTCGCGGGTCGGCGGCGACGACACCGCCGGCGAGGGTGCGGGGCCGGGACGCGGCGGGCGCCGGGCCGCTTCCTCCGGTACGGCCGCTCGCACAGTCCGGGCAGTGGAAGCCCACGGACGCGTTGACCATGCAGTCCGGGCAGATGGGGCGCTCGCAGCGGGTGCAGCGGATGCCGGTCTCGCGGTCGGGGTGGCGATAGCAGCGGGGCAGGCTGTGGGCTCCCGGTGGGCCGGCGTCCGGCGGGCCGGCGGCCGCGTGGTCCATGACATCCCCTTGGTCGTCCTGCGGGCGGTGTGTGCACATGCACCGCCCCGTCCTTCTTTACGGATGAGCGGGGCCTTTGGTTCCTGCCCGGCCCACGGCCCCGTCAGGCCTCGCGGGTCTCGACGACGACCGATTCGAGGACGATGTCGTTGAGGGGGCGTTCGGTGCGGGGGTTGGTCCGGGCGGCGGCGATGGTGTCGACGACCTTCTGGCTGGCCGCGTCGGTCACTTCGCCGAAGATCGTGTGCTTGCGGTTGAGCCAGGTGGTCGGGGAGACGGTGATGAAGAACTGGGAGCCGTTGGTGCCGGGGCCCGCGTTGGCCATAGCCATCAGGTAGGGCCGGTCGAAGGCGAGGTCGGGGTGGAACTCGTCCGGGAACTGGTAGCCCGGGTCGCCGGTGCCGTTGCCCAGCGGATCGCCGCCCTGGATCATGAAGCCGTTGAGGACCCGGTGGAAGACCGTGCCGTCGTAGAGCCGGGCCGTCGACTTCTCCCCGGTGGCGGGGTGGGTCCACTCCCGCTCGCCGCGGGCCAGCTCGACGAAGTTCCTGACCGTCCGGGGCGCGTGGTTCGGCAGCAGCCGGACCTCGATGTCGCCTTGGGTGGTCTTCAGAGTGGCGTAGAGCTGCTCGGCCACGGTGTGCCTTCCGTCGTCCTGTGATGCGCACCGATCCTCGCACGGCCGGTGGCACGTTCGGCTCTCTTACCGCTGGGTCACGAGCGTGCGGGGCCGATCCGTGGCATGGTCGGGGACAGGCTCGTGCTGCCCGGTATGCAGCGGTTATTGACGTGGATCAGCTCGTGTTCGCAACTTCGTACCCACTTGTCCCAGCGGTCCCGGCGACATCGCCCGTGACCCGGATGCCCGCCCTCGCATGCCTGGTGACGCGTCCCCAGGCATGATCCGTAAAAGGGTGGAAAGTCGAATTACCGTACGCCACCGAGGAGGAGGAACCCGTGACCCGCATCGACAGCGTGCGCGCCGCGACCGGTTCGGCGAAGGACAGCGTGCTGCACGCCGCGGAAGTGGTGGCGCCCTACGCCGACACGGCCAAGGACAGGGCCGCTCACTATGCACAGGAGGCGCGCGTACGGCTGGCGCCCAAGGTGTCGCAGGCCACGTGCCAGGCACGTCATCAGTACGGCACGCATGTCGCGCCGCGGCTGGAACAGGCCCGTACGCATGTGCCGCCGAAGATGGACGCGGCCGCGCAGGAGGCCGCGGTCCGTGCCCGGCTGGCCGCTCGGCAGGCCGCCGAATACTCACGGCCGAGGATCGAGCAGGCCGTGGCCGCGGCCGGTCCCGTGCGGGACGAGGCCACGGCCCGGGGTGCCGCCGCGCTGGCCGCGCTGCGCGGTCAGGTGACGGCCAAGGAGATCCAGCGGCTCACCCGCAGGAACCGGCGTCGGGCCAGCGCCGGCCGGGTCGCCAAGGTTCTCGCGGTGGTGGGCATCGTCGCGGGCGGTGCCTTCGCCGCGTGGAAGTGGTGGGACAAGCAGGCCAACCCGGACTGGCTGGTGGAGCCGCCGGAGGCGACGGAGGTCCCCGAGTCGGGGCGGCTGACGTCGGTGGACGGCACCGGCGACGCGATCCTCGACCCCGAGGTACAGGCCAAGCAGGCCCAGGAGGAAGCGGCCGAGGGCGACGAGCCCCGCTGATCCTGACCGCGGTCCCGGCGCCGACTGCCTTCTCATCGCCGCGGGGCGGGAGACCTTGTGTCTCCCGCCCCGCGGCGTTTCACGTGAAACAACGCCGTACGCGGCTCAGCGGCCGTACCGGCGTTCCCTCAGGGAGTAGGAGCGCAGGGCCCGCAGGAAGTCGATCTCGCGGAAGTCCGGCCAGTAGGTCTCGCAGAAGTGGACCTCCGCGTAGGCGGACTGCCAGAGCAGGAACCCGGAGAGCCGCTGCTCGCCGGAGGTGCGGATGATCAGGTCGGACTCGGACCGCGTCTTGGAGTACAGGTGCTTGGAGATGTGCTCCATGGTGAAGGTCTCGATGAAGTCGTCGATGTCGCCGCCCTGCGAGCTGTGCTCGGTGAGGGCGGAGCGCACGGCGTCGACGATCTCGCGCCTGCCGCCGTAGCCCACGGCGACGTCGACCTTGGTGCCGCCCTTGCGTCCCTGGGTGGCGGCGGTGGCGGTCTTGAGGCGGCTCGCGGACTCGGCGGGCAGCAGGTCCAGGGCGCCGACGGCCTCGACGGGCCAGGGGTTGCCCGGCGCGGCCAGTTGCTCGACGACCTCGGCGATGATGTCGATGAGCGGGTTGAGCTGCTCTTCGGGCCGGTGGAGGTTGTCGTCGGAGAGCATGAACAGGGTGACGTGCTCGATCTTGGCCGAGTCGCACCAGCGCAGGAAGTCCAGCACCTTGGCACCGCCGGCCCGGTAGCCCTCCCGCGGGTCGTCGATGCCCGACATCTTGGCCCACCGGCGGTTGCCGTCGAGCATGATGCCGATGTGCTGGGGGCGTGGACGGCCCTCCAGCTCTCTGACCAGCCGCTTCATGTAGAGCGCGTCGAGAGCGGCCCGTACCTTCGCTCGCATGGTCAACCCCTTCCACCTCGTCGGTAGCGACTGAACTGCTCCGACGGCGATGAGCCACGTGGCACCGCCCCGCGGGGGTGTGGCGCTGATGCCCTGTGGGGTGACGATATCAAGAGCAGACAGCCCCGCCCGGGCGACGAGAGGGCCCGTGGGCGGGCCCGCGCCGATGGCGGCGCGGGCGTCGGAGCATTCTTCCAGGCAGTCAACTGGGCCTGTTCCTCCGGGTGTTGTGAGTCACGTCGAAGCGACCCTGAACGGAAAAAGCGCCCCCGTCCTACGTTTCCGCAGGTCGGAGGCGCTCTTCGCGGTGGAGCCTAGGGGAGTCGAACCCCTGACATCTGCCATGCAAAGACAGCGCTCTACCAACTGAGCTAAGGCCCCTCGGGAGGTGTCGCCGGTCCGGGTGTCGCGGACCGCCGGTCACCGCGGACAAGAGTACCGGGTCGCCCCACGTATCTCACAAATGATTGGGGCTCCCGGGGAACGACCACGCTCCGTAAGATGCTCGGCGTGGTTCGCTGGAGCGAACTGCGGTTTTTGGGGAAGCGATGGGGAGACGCAATGGACGCCGCACAGCAGGAAGCCACCGCGAGGGCGCGGGAACTGCAGCGGAACTGGTACGGGGAACCACTGGGGGCGCTCTTCCGCAGGCTCATCGACGATCTCGGTCTCAACCAGGCTCGTCTCGCGGGGGTGCTGGGGCTGTCCGCGCCGATGCTGTCGCAGTTGATGAGCGGCCAGCGGGCGAAGATCGGCAATCCTGCCGTGGTGCAGCGGGTGCAGTTGCTCCAGGACCTGGCGGGCCAGGTCGCCGACGGCAGTGTGAGCGCGGCCGAGGCGGCGGAGCGCATGGACGAGATCAAGAAGTCGCAGGGGGGCTCCGTACTCAGCAACACCACGGCGACCACGAGCAGTTCGGGTGCGCCGACGGTCAAGCGGGTGGTCCGTGAGATCCAGTCGCTGCTGCGCTCGGTGGCGGCGGCGGGGGACATCATCGACGCGGCGGACGCGCTCTCCTCCTCGCATCCGGAGCTGGCGGAGTTCCTGCGGGTGTACGGCGCGGGCCGCACCTCGGACGCGGTCGCGCACTACCAGTCCCACCAGAACTGACCCCGCGGGTCCGCTCGCCGGGAGGCCGGCGGCCGGGCCCGCGGGAGTGGCGCGACAGGTCCCAGGGGAGGAGCGGCGCACAGCCATGGGTGAGGTCTTCGCGGGCCGGTACGAACTGGTCGACCCGGTCGGCCGGGGCGGGGTGGGTGCCGTCTGGCGTGCCTGGGACCACCGGCGCAGGCGTTATGTGGCCGCGAAGGTGCTCCAGCAGCGGGACGCGCACTCGCTGCTGCGGTTCGTCCGCGAGCAGGCGCTGCGGATCGATCATCCCCATGTGCTGGCGCCCGCGAGCTGGGCCGCCGACGACGACCAGGTCCTGTTCACCATGGACCTGGTCACGGGCGGTTCGCTGGTCCACCTGGTCGGGGACTACGGCCCCCTGCCGCCCGACTTCGTGTGCACGCTGCTCGACCAGCTCCTGTCCGGCCTGGCGGCGGTGCACGGGGAGGGCGTGGTGCACCGTGACATCAAGCCCGCCAACCTGCTCCTGGAGGCGACCGGGACGGGCCGTCCGCGCCTGAGGCTGTCCGACTTCGGTATCGCGATGCGGCTGGGTGAACCCCGGCTGACGGAGACCAACCTGGTGGTGGGGACGCCGGGTTACCTGGCACCGGAGCAGATGCTGGGCGCGGAGCCGGACTTCCCGGCGGACCTGTTCGCGGTGGGCCTGGTCGCCCTGTACCTGCTGGAGGGGGCCAAGCCGGACGCCAAGTCGCTCGTCGAGCACTTCGCCGAGCACGGGACGCCGCCCGCGCCGCGGGGGGTGCCCGAACCACTGTGGCAGGTCGTGGCGGCGCTGGTGCAGCCGGACCCGTCGGCGAGGTTCCGTACCGCGACGGGGGCGCGCAAGGCACTGGCCGCGGCGGTGGAGCTGCTGCCGGAGCCGGGGCCCGACGACGAGCTGATCGAGATCTTCGACCAAGTGGGCCCGCTTCCACCGGGGTTCGGCCCCGAGGGGCCGCTCAGGAGGGCGTCCGGCCTGGACGACACGGCGACCGCCGCGGACCCGGGCCCCGCTCCACAGGTGCCGCCGCCTCCCCCGTGGGCGACGCCACCGTCCGGCGCCTTCCTCGGCGCGCCCTCCACGGACCCGGCGCACGACGCCCAGCCGCCCGGCGCCCCGCCCACTCCGACCGGCGCCCCGCCCACTCCGATCAGTACGACGTCCACTCCGACCGGTACGACGTCCACCGGCGAGCGGCATCCCGCCGCCCCCGGTGCGGCGCCGGGGGGCGTGGCCGCGACGCCGGGCGGTCCGCCTCCCGCGCGGCACTGGACGCCCCCGGCGCCCGGCGCGGCCCCACCGCACCCGGCCGGTGCACCGCCTTCCCCCGGCGGCCACACACCGGCCGCGACCGGCACGCCCTTCACCCGGGACCGGGCCCCTTCCCCCCACCCCGCGCC